>NZ_JBIRXS010000020.1:0-56793 GCF_044389235.1 Rhodococcus sp. NPDC019647
AGGCCAGGGCGGATCCCGGTGGGTGATCCCATCGCGCTGCGCTTCGACCCGGAGACCAAACACCGACTCGACGAGATGGCCGAGGGCATCGGCCCGCGCCGGTTCGGGGCGCTGATCCGAGTCGCCTGCCGGCGACTGGTCACCCAGCCCAAAGCCGTCCGCAACCGTCTCGAGGAAGCGCGGCGCCTCTCGGCAGTCCGGCGGGCGATCCCGCTGGTCATGCTCACGCTCAAGCTGGAACCGGACACCGCGCAGAAGTTCACGGCGCTGGCCGCCCGGTACGACACCACGCTCAGCGCACTCATGCGAATTGCTCTGCACCGATTCCTGGAAACCCCCGGCCGCTACAAACATCCGATGCTCCGCGAGGCGGAGCGGACCGGACTGTCCGACAAGGTCGAGGTCATGGTCAACCCGTCGAGTAAGCACCAGATCTGGCGTCTCGCCGGTCGACACGGGGACAAGCTCAGCACCGCTCTTCTTCGGGTTGCTCTTCGCCGCCTGCTCGACAAGCCAGGTGACCTCACCACAGACCTGGAGAACATCGCACCGTTGCGCGATCTTCGGCCCGAAATCTTCTCCGCCAGGGTCAATGTGCACTTCGACGCCCCGCTGCGTGACAGGCTCGACGCCTTGGCCGCACAGGTGGGGTCCGATCGTGCCGAGTTGATGCGTCTGGCAGCGGAGCGTGTGCTCGAGGCCCCGGGAATGATCGAGCAGGCGGTGAATCGCGAGATATTCCGTAGCGAGAAGAACCGGGCGTATCTCATGGCGCGCCACGTCCGTCGCCAGGCGCGGCGCCGCACGCAGCCGGACTGATCAACCGGACACCCTCCGCACCCACACGAACTGATCGACCACAGCTGCTGGCCAGTGTGTCAGGGCCGGGTGGGGGTTGCGATGTACCCGCCTCCGGCGGTTACCCGGCCACCTGCGGTGTCCCCCGAATCGAGCTGCGCTGCGCTCCGCCGGAGGAGAAGAACATCGTTCTTTTGACCTGCTGGCCTGGCGATCCTGATCGACGGCGGCCGGGGAACAACCCCTGGCGGCGCAAGCGCCGGCACAAGGCTCCGAGAAACTTTCTCCACCCGTACTCGCTTCGCTCCCACGAGAAACTTTCTCGGCCCAGGGGTGGCACCCCGTCCTGATACCGCCGATCCGACTCTCCCTTGCCAGCAGGGCAAAAAGAACGATCAGGGGCCGCAGGTGCCTGGTCCCGAGCACGGGAGTCTTCCGTTGAGCAACACCATCATTCTCGATTCCGTCTACGACCCGTTCGACGTCGCACGCGTGATCTACACCGAACTCGCCGTGCCGGGCGATCCGGGGTTCGACGACCTCGACACCGTCACCCGCACCGTCCTTCTCGGCATGGTCTTCGACCTCGACCCGGACGACCCGCGCATCCTCGCCGCACACCGGCCGGTGAACCCGACCGATTTCGGCCTCACCGCCTGACCCCAACCCTCATCACCGAAGGAGAACCCGACATGACCCGCAGCACCGACACCATCACCGGCATCACCGTCGAAACCGACGGCACCTTGCAGGTCACCGACATGCGCGTGGACGACTTCTGGACCAGCCGCCGGATCGCGGACGGGCGCGGCGCGGCCCTGGACGCCGTCCGCGACTACCGCCTCGCCGCCTTCCCGATCGGCGGCAACGGACGCCCCGGTGTGGCCTGCCTGCTCGCCGGAGCCAACCACCGCTTCGACCCACGCCAACCCGAAAACCCTGCGGCCCACGCGATCATCACCCGCTACGGGTGCGGCACCGACACCCCGATCCGGGGCCGGGCCGTCATCCTCGCCGGATGGGAAACCGACCCGCGACCGATCCTCGAGCTGGTCGCCCGCGAGCTGGTCGCGCAGATCAACGCCGACCTGTTCGCGGCCCCCCAGGCGCGGATGCTCCGAACCGCCTGACAGAAGCCAAAACCGCACGGAGAAAAAGGGAAACACCGGACAGCTGATACCTGCCCGGTGTTCTCCTCTCACCCTAGGAGAGAGAACACCATGACCGCAAACACCACCGACACCGCCACTACCGCACACGCGGAACTGGTTTACCTGAACCCGGTCGAGGCCGAGATCGAACCCAACACCCGCGACAGCGTCGACCCGGTCAAGCTCGCCGAACTCACCGAATCGATCCGCGAACACGGCGTCCTCCAAGCGATCAAGGCCGTCCGCTACGCAGACGGCACCATCCGCGTCCGCGATGGCCAGTGCCGCACCCTCGCCGCCCGCGATGCCGGTCTGACCAGACTGCCCGCCCTGGTCACCCCGGACACCGCCACCAGCGACACCGAACGCGGCATCGAGCGGATCACCCAGCAGATCGTCGCGAACGATCACCGCAACGACCTGACCGCCGGTCAACGCGCGGCCGGTGTCGCGCAGATGCTCGACCTCGGCGCATCGGTCACCAAGGTGTCCAAGGCCATCCAGCTGCCCCGCGAGCAGGTCAAGGCACTCGCCGCCGTCGGCGCATCCGTCACCGTCCGCGAGCGCCTCGACCAGGGCCAACTCACCCTCGAGCGTGCCCAGGTCATCGCCGACTTCGACATCGCCGGTGACGACGACGCCGTCGCCGAACTGCTCTCCCCGCAGTGCTGGAACTTCCGGGCCACCGCCGAACGGCTGCGCCGGGACCGTGCCGAACGCGCTGCCCGCGCCGACGCCGCCGCCCCGTACGCCGAACGCGGCTACGTCATCCTCACCGAGGAGCCCAGCATCGTCGAGCACATCACCCTCGACGACCTGCGCACCACCACCGGTGAGCCGGTCACCGCCGAACACACCACCACCACGCCCGCACTGTGGGGAGTGTGGGTCGACCTGGACGAGGCCTATTTCGACCGGGAAACCGGCGAGGAAGTCGACGGCGAGAGCGTGGACTGGTCGACCGAGGACGACGACGAAGCCCAGCCCGAGGACGGCTTCCGGCACGCGAACACCGTCGAGACCCGCCCGGTCTGGGTCCCGGAGTACGTCTTCCTCGACCCGGCCACCCTCGAGGGCAGCGGATTCGAGCTGACCGAGACCTCCGCCGCCCTGCACACCACCCAGGTCGACGGCACCCACGCCGCCACCGATGCGCCCGACCCGCAGACGCAGGCCATCGAGGCCGCCCGCCGCGACCGCGAACAACAAGAGGCCCAGAAGCACGAGCGCCGCCGGGTGCGGGAATTGAACAAAGCCGCAGAGGCCGCCACCACGGTCCGCCGCGACTTCCTGCGCACCACCTTGCTCGCCCGCAAGACACCGCCGAAGAACGCCGCCGCCTGGGTCACCGCCACCCTCGCCACCGACCCGCAACTCCTCGGCGAGTACCACGCCGGAGATCACCTCGGCGAGTTGCTCGGACTCACCGGATTCACCCCCGGCAAGAACATCGCCGAGCTGGCCGACAAGAGCAGCGAGGCCCGCGCCCACGTACTCACCCTCGCCCTGGTCGTCGCCGCGATGGAAGGACGCATGGTCAAGGACGGCTGGCGGCACCGCCCACGCGGAGCCGCCACCTACCTCGACATGCTCGCCGCCAACGGCCACGAGCTAACCGACGTCGAGAAAGCCATCGCCGGACAACTCGACCCCACCGCCATCGACATCGACTGACCACCACCTGGGCCGGGGCACCACCACCCCCGGCCCAGGGCCGGTCACCGCGAATATTCGCGGTCGGCCACATCCCGCGCAGCCCAGGCCTGTCTCTCACCTCCCCGAGCGGGGCACGGGATGCGGCCGAGCAGCGGCCACCACGGGCGCCACACCCTAAGCGCACCCGGCCGCCCGGCCCCGAAAAGCAAAACTCAAAATACGCCACGAAACGAACCGAAACGGATTCTTTCCTGCCGTTCCCGAAATTCTTCTACCGGGCCACGATCCACATCAAGGACGCGCAACAAATAGTCGCCCGCGGTCGCGTACTCCCTTATATCGAGCGACTATTTGTTTCACTTTCCCTTGACGCTCCGGGCACCGGTGTACCGGACAGAAACGCGGCCAGTACGTCAAACAAGGCGTGCACCTGCAATGATGAGGAGCGGTATGCGTTCTCTGCGGTTGCCGACCGGCGGCACGGAAGGGTGGAGATTAATTGCTCACGGCGCGGCAGGAAATGCGAGAATAAAAGGTAGAATTTCACCGTATAAGCCTTGGAATAAGCGGTGATATTCGATAAACTGAAACCACTGGAAAATAATACTCGGAGGGGAATCGTGACGGTCACCATTTACGCCAAACCGGCCTGCATGCAGTGCAACGCAACATACCGCGCACCCGACAAGGCGGGAGTCGACTACACCACCGTCGACATCACCGAAGAGTCCCACGCCCGAGAACAACTCCGCATCCTCGGCTACCTCCAAGCCCCCGTCGTCACCGCAGGCGACGAGCACTGGTCCGGATATCGCCCGGACCGCATCCGCCGACTGACCGCGGCCTGAAACGCCCTCCCGTGTCACCGATGAAGGGACCGCCCGCCATGACCGCAGCACTCGAGCTGGTCCACGACCAGGCCACCGACACCGCGCCCGCAGAGTCCATCGAGGCCCCAGACCTCGGAATCGACGCCCACACCGACGTCGAAGTTCTATGCCTGTGCGCACTGCTGTGGGCACCGATCGACGCCGCTCACCGTGCCGTCGACGCACTCCACCCCGCCGACTTCCAGCAGCCCATCCACCAAGAGCTTTACACCGTCATCGCCGGCCTGGTCCGTGCCGGTGCCCCACACGATCCCACCATGGTCGCCGCCGACCTCGAACGCACCGGCAAGTTCGCCGGCCACCACGGACGCCAACGATCCCGGCACCTCGCCAGCATCACCACCCGCGGAGCCGACCACATTGCCCTCGACCACTACACCCGCGCCGTCATCTCCCAGGCCTACCGGCGCAGCTTCCGCGCCGCCGCGCAATCCCTCGCCCAAGCGGCCGAACAACTTCCCGAAGACCAACTCTTCGAGCACATGGTCGCTCTCGGCCGCCAGCAACGCGCCGCCACCCAGCGTCTCGACCACCTCCGAGGAGCAGACCAGTGACCGTCCACGCCGCCGCCCACCCGGCCACCGACGACGAACGCGACGCCTGGCAACTGCACGAGAGCGGACTGTCCTGGGCGCAAGTCGGCCGCGAAATCGGCTGCACCGAATCCGCCGCCCGCGCCTTCGCCGCCGCCTACCAGCAGCGCACCGACGCCGCAGCCGACGAGGCCCAGATCAGCCTGTTCTGACAGCCCCATGGCACACTCACACCGCAGCGCCATGTCCACCGACTACTTCCCAGGACTGCGCATGAGCGTCGATCACCACGGACAACACTCCGTCGACGGCGAACTCGCCCTCGACGCCACCGAAACCACCATCCTCGACACCTTCATCCGCGCCCTCGTCCTACACAGCCTCGCCGGGACAGAACCCGCCGGCCACCCGAAAGAGCCGTCATGAGCACCCAGCCCCGGCGCGGTAGGAACACCGCCGCACCCACACAGCCGTAGATCGACGGAGCCGTCCAAGGAATCAAGTCAAGACCACGGACAGAACACCACACTCGACCGCGACAAAAGCATTCATCCTCCTCGATCATGTCCAGACACACTCCGCCACCAGAGAGCAGTTGCCGAGAGGCCGATGACGTATTTCCGGGATGTTGGCCCAGATGATCTGAAAAAGCCCAGGGCCGTACGATGTTCGAAACGCCGTCTACCAGGAGTGATGCATGCCAAGCAACGAACCCGAAGATCGCAACTCCGCGACATCTGAGTCGAGTGCCGGTGACTCGGGACGGCTGACAGAGCACACTATTGGTGTCGCCGAGGTGACTTTCGAAGGGCTTTTCGTTCCGGGATCAATCTCGCAGGCGGTTGAGGAATCCTGGACGCCGGGCTTGACGAAGGATCTCTATAAGCGACGTTGGTACCTCACGAAGATCCTCGATGAGGCTCCACAGGGTTATTTTGGAAAGATTGGTTTCGTTCGCGAAGACGAGATAAATACACTGATTTTCGACAAAGAGAGGGGAGACTTTATTGAGGGGCAGGCACCCACAGGGGTAATGGTCCCATTCTTCCTCTCGCACTCAGGGGTTATTAGCTTTCAAATAATTTCAAATGTTGTCCGAGAGCAAACGTTTATCCGCGCCTTCAGTGATCTTATGAATTCCGGACGTGGCCCATCTCAATGGATTCTCACTCCCCTTGCCTATGAATCCGATTATAAGAATTGGTTGGAAACGGTTGAACGTGTCACACGATTCGACTTCACCCTGGACCGGCCAAATCCTCATTACGACGATGATTATCTGATCGAGAGGTTGGTCGAAGAAACCCACGTTGAGCATTTGCGTCTTGCCGGAACTGCTCCTGTAGATGGAAAAATTGATACGGATTCTGAACCATTCCAGCAAGCACTCGACCACGTCACCCGAAACTATGGGCGTGCAACCTTGACCGGAATTGACGATAAGAATGATGAAACAATCTGGACAAAAATAAAGGGCACCGCATCTAAAACACTGGCACGGGTCAGGACGCGGGGCTCGGGGCCTCAGGCGACCGAGGACGAACTTATGGCCGCAATATCGAGACTGCCGGTGGGTTCGTCTCCCATGGCCATGGATGATGCGTCCGATGAAATCGCCGGCTGACCGACGTGGGAATGTGTTGACGCGGAATTGGGATCTCTGCGTCAGCGTACTTCTGGCGGCGACCTTCTGTGTGATTTCTTTGCTCCGGGGTGAGACTTTGGAAGGAATCGGTCCAATGCTGGTTGCTGGGGTTGCTGCCGGCTGTGCAGTGGGCGCGACAACACTGGTTGGGAATCGATGGATCACCGACATGCTGAGTAAAGATGAATATGGCGTACTGATTCGCTCGATAGACTCAAGCGAATCGAACGTACGGAAGCCATATGAAATTGTCGCCGCTGTCGGCTTCTCTACCGCAGGTTTGTCGCTGTTCGTCTTTCTGATTTATAAGGCGATTCCGCCCAATCTGCTCGTCGTCTTGGCTTCCATCCTTGTGGGGCTGGGAATGTATTCAATTTTAGGGTCACTCACTCTTATCCGAATTACTCGGCGGCATTCGGCTCGAGCCGCCAGGATCCGCGCGCTCAAGGAAAAGAATGCCCGCGATCAAAGAATGCGCCGACGGGATTTAGGAAATGAGCAGTGAGGAGTTAGCGGGGCAGGTGTAATCAAGTCTTTATGCCGACATCAAGTGACGCAGACGGAATTGTACGGCGGCTATTTGCCTCCGGTTGAATGAGGCTCGTCATCACCCTTCGGGTCTGTTTCAGAGGCTGTTTCGTCAGGCTTGTTAAGATCTGAGAGAGCGAATCCGAACCAAACGTTTCTAGTTTGATCGTTAATTAATTGTCTTGCCGTGGCTAGTAGTTCTTCAAATGCTGCGCTTCGTCCGGAACGTTGTTTCTGAAGGGCACGTTGTCGCGCCTCGTCCTCGGCGGCATCATGGAGTGGCAGATGGTCTCGTAGGAGCTGCACTGCCTTACCGCGCTCTGCAAGAATATCCTTATGCTCCGGTAGGACGGATTCGTCTAACCACCAATCCACGGATTCGTGTTCTTCGGGCCCTGCTCGAAGACACTCAACGAATTTTTCAAATTTCCTAGCAACGTTTTCAACGTGCGTGCGGACTGGTCCCGTCCGAGTGATTGCTCTGGCGTAGAACACTGCAGACTCCGCGGCAGCGACGCCGGCGGTCACTGCCGCCTGGCGTGCTGTTGCCTCCCCACTAGAACTCGCGGTCACCCAGCGCCAATGGTCGAGAAGGGGGCCAATTGTGCTGATAGTCGCCCACATATCGGCAATTGCCTTTGTGTTCTCGCGGCGATGTACGTAGTCCCGATCTTTGATCGCACGAGTCTCCGCGTCTTCCAGCCCTTGTTGTGAAGCAGCCAAGGACAGCTGCGAAACCGCCAAAGCACGCTTATTCGAGCGGAGTGCGGCGACGACTGCCCAGAAGGTAGCCACGGCCGCAATCCATGCAGAAAGCGGACCCATCTGCACAGGGCCCCACTCGAATGTGTTCGCCAGCAACCACAGCAAAGCGAGAGCAAGTGTGGTCCATATGCCGATCAACGTTGCCCACTCTCTCACCCGCCGACCATAGCTGGCGCGAATGCGCTAACAAAAGGCGGAGACCATGTGTGCCAACGAACTGGATGACCACGGTTCGAGCCCGCGGACAGGTGCGACGTTCGCCGTGAACTAACGGTAGAAGCCAAATTGGCCCGATTGTGCGTTACCAGGATGGTTCCCGCCTGCCGGCTCGTGGCTTGAGAATCTTGCAGGACCGCAACCGGCCGCTTGCGGCCTAAGATTCAGGAGTGTTTCAGAAACGAACGTTTTCGGAACATGCGCGGCTCCGAGGGTTGACCAGGGAACGTATGTGTTCCGAAACTCGTGTCCGAAACCGATGTTTCACAAGTTCGGTTGTCGGTGAGTTATGGAACACTCCTGGCCCGTGAACGAACTTTTGGGCTACGCGAGGGTCTCGACCGCCGAACAGGCCGCAGATGCGCAGAGAGACGCTCTCAGCGCCGCCGGCTGTTCGCGCGTGTGGACGGACACCGCGAGCGGCGCGACAACGTCCCGTCCGCAGCTCAACGATCTCCTTTCGCACCTGCGGGAAGGAGACAGTCTGGTCGTGTGGCGGCTCGACCGGCTCGGGCGATCGCTCCCACATCTGTTGCAGACGGTGGAGGACCTCGACGAGCGCGGCGTCGGATTCCGGTCGCTCACCGAGTCGATCGACACCACTACCTCCGGCGGCAAACTGATCTTCTCGATCTTCGGCGCCCTCGCCGAGTTCGAACGCAATCTCATCCGAGAACGCACCGAGGTCGGCCTCGCCGCCGCACGAGCGCACGGACGTATCGGCGGCCGGCCCCCGAAGATGACTACCAACAAGATCCGGCAGGCTCACAAGATGCGCGAGAACGGAATGCCCCTCGTCGACATCGCCGAGATCCTCGGCGTGGGGCGTACGACCCTGTATCGGCATTTGAAGTGAGTCCACACTATACGGGCGGTGTCGTGTGTTCGCTCCAAAAAACTGTGGTCTCTCACCAGTTGGCGGCCCTGAGCGCATCCAAGGTTGCCTGGACCCCTATCGTGAGGAACTCAAGTGCGGTCATCGCGTTGACACCCGGATCATGCTCTCCACTTGTCGCATCAGAGCTGGCCGACACACGCCATACGAGCGAGATGGGTCCGGCTTTTGGCTCGCGGCGGATCCGGACGGTTGGCCGCTTGGTCGGTTCCTAAAATGCCGCGGAGCACGTCCGATGGGCCGCGATCCGTGAGTGTGTTGCCTGGGAATGTTGGATCCTTGTTGGGTGGAAGACGAATCGAGCCCGCCGACGCCAGCGGAGCGGCGGCTGTTGGAGGCCATCAGGAACGATGAGTTGTGTGATTTTTCGGATGGCGCCCCGATCGCGATCGAGGAGATGCCGCATTGGGGCGGCGACCGGACGGTGAGTGCAGACCTTTTCAGGCGGCTGCTCCTCAATGCCTATCCGGGCATTGAAGTCGAACAAGTCAGACTGCGGGGCGCTGTCATCAGCGGGCTCCTTGAGCTCCGCTTCGGACAGATACCGCCCGTCAAGCTGGAGCATTGCCGGTTGGACGGCGTGGAATTCGGCGGCGCAACGTTCACCGGCGACGCCGAGTTCGGCGGTGCGCAGTTCACCGGCCGGGCCGGGTTCCGTGGGGCGACGTTCACCGGCGGCGCCGGGTTCGACAAGGCGACGTTTGCCGGCGGTGCCCAGTTCTACGGGGTGACGTTCGCCGGTGACGCCTGGTTCTACGGGGTGACGTTCGCTGGCGACGCCGAGTTCGTACAAGCGATGTTCACTCGCGCTGGGTTCGACGGGGCGACGTTTACCGGCGACGCCGAGTTCCTCGATGCAACGTTCACCGGCGAAGCCGAGTTCCGTAAGTCGAAGTTTGCTGGAGACGCCGCCTTTCAGGGGGCGACATTCACCGGCGACGTTCTGTTCAATGAAGCGGCATTCACCAGCGGAGCCGGATTTTATGGGGCGTTGGCAAAGAGCTGGAACCTGTCTTTAGCGCAGTTCCTTTCTTTGGATCCCGGGCCATGGATCGGTTCCGAGGTGATCCTCGTAGGGGCGAGCTTTCATGTACGCAGCCGGGTGGTAATTACGGCATCGACAACCGATTGCAGCCGACTCCAAGCCAGAGAGGGCGCGCACCTCTTGATTCGTTCGCGGGAAGTTGATCTCAGCGATGCGGAGTTCCTTCGTCGCAGTATTCTGGCGGGGCCCGGTGCCGTGAGTGCGAGCCCCACCCGAATCGCCAGCCGCCTAGATCCTGGCGGACGCCCTCATGAGTGGGACCAGCTGTCGGAGATTCAACGAGCGCCATGGCAGGTCCGCAAGTCAGTCTTCGAGTTCGCGAGGCAACTCGCCACAGACCTCGATGAAGACCACGTGCCAGGATGTAGCGTGATGTCCTTGTCGAGGGCGAACGTCGGTAACCTGGTCATATCGGGAATCGCGCTCGGCGAATGCTCATTTGCCGGCGCGCATGAGCTCGATAAGATGCGGATCGACGAGAAGTGTTCGTTCGGCTGGACCCCTGAATGGTCCTGGCGGCGGCCGTTCACCCGCCGCCGCGTAATAGTCGAAGAGATACGGTGGCGGCAAGTACACACGAAAGGCTGGGGCGAGGCAGGCCCAAGCGAGGAACTCCTGCCAGCGCTTGAGATCGCAGGAATCTACCGTGACTTGCGCAAGGGACTAGAAGACGCGAAGAACGAGCCCGGCGCCGCCGACTTCTACTACGGCGAAATGGAGATGCGCCGCCTCGCGGGACGCGAGCCCGTCCACACGCGTGACCGGACATCTCCGTGGGTTGAACGCGCCCTCCTGTATGCCTACTGGGCGCTGTCCGGGTACGGGCTGCGCGCATCGCGCGCACTGGCCGCTCTTGCCTTGGTGCTCATCGGCAGTGCAGTCTTGTTCACACACAGCACCTTCGCCGCCCTAACCCCTCTAGCCGAACGCATAGTCGCCGTCGACCTTGCCACCGGTTCGGTAACGCACGCCCGCCCCGAAGCGACCACGGAGAGCCCGAGTTTCATCACGGCGCTGGAATTCTCCGCCCGAGAAAGTCTCTCCTTGCTGCAAACGCGCAGCACCGCGACGTTGACCACAACGCCACTCGGAACACTTCTCGACTTTCTGGTCCGGTTGCTGGGACCACTACTCCTCGCCCTTGCCGCCTTCGCAGTTCGAGGACGAACCAAGCGTTAACGGACTTCCCACCTGTAGCACAAGACGCCTACAGGTTCCGCGGATCACCGCAGTCGCCGCCTATCACCGGTGCCCTCGACCTGCTCGGGGACCGGGCGCCGTCGCAGCCCACCCAACCGCGGACAAAGTGGGGTGCAATAGGGCTTCCTGCACCTGTTCGTCGTCCCGCCCGTGGCCCACAGTGGCACTGTCTCCCTCAATGCCCGCGACCGAGCGGCATGCGGCGGCGCGGCCGAGTGTCTGTACCAACGCTTCGTCGGAATAGTGACGGCATGTCTCTGCACTCGAGCCAGTGTCGAAAGTGGCAGCCGGCTCCGCTGGCCACCCGGCCGTGGCAATCGCGACAGCGGACACATTGCGCCGCCACCACACCGGAGCCGCCATGACGAAATCGCCTATCTATTGCCGATAAGGGCCGTACGTGCTCCAGCCATTCATATGAGGTTGGAGTTCGTCGTGACTGCAGGTAGCTACCTGGATGATCTGCAGTGGCCCGTTGAGCGGGTCGGTGTACTCGGCGTGTGGGCGGATCCAGCTGGTCCATTCCCGTGTTGCCTCTTGGTCGGGGGTATTGAGTGACACGGAGTGGGCGTCGATCTCGTCGGCGTACATCCGCATGGCTGCGGCCGCATTGCGCCGTGCCAACTCGTCGCGAAGACGCTCCGTGTTGCGCTCGTATGTCAGCGTTGGTAAACGCCTCCTTCTTCACCTCTTCCCAGCGAACCTGACGGATCAGGGCGCGGCGATCCTCTTCTTGTCGCGCCCACTGTGCCTGCGCCTCGGCGACCTCAAGTGTGTGGACCAAGGTGGGCAGCTGCTCTTCGAGCGTGGCTCCGTCGGTATCTCTCAGACTCAGGATCGGCTGCTGTTACCGCCAGCGTCGACGAGCTGCTCTCCCATGCCGTCGACCGGGCGCACCGGCTCGCCGGCACCCGCGGCTCGGGCGACCAAGAACACGATGTACGCGCGCGTACTCGTCACCTTGGGCAGCCCGATGTCCGTCGCCGAATTCCAGCAGTGGTCCTACCCAGCCTGCCATGCATGACATGACTCGAAGTTTCATGCTGACGCTCGACAGAAAATAGACACGTTGCAGTTAAGTCAGTTCACCGGATAGAGCTCTGATTCCCCTGGCGGCCGCGCGGGGCTGGGCCTCGATCGCATTAAGGATGCGATGAAATCGGTTCACAAAGTACGCGGCCAGTAACGATTGGCTGCAATGAGGGCGTCGAGGCTCTTCTGAGCGCGGACTTCGGCGGATACCGATGGGGCCCACAATCCGGTGTTGTGAATCTCCCGTACCGCGACATCGCCCAGACCCTTCATCGGAACCTTCCTTGTCTCAAGGAGTCGGAATCTGGTGTCACCAGGGATTTCAGGCTCATAGAAGTCGCTCAAGGTTCGTCCGTCCCATTCGTGTTCGGGTGCCACGATCGTCGACGACACGCGGCCTGTTGTCCCGGCGGCGGGTTTGACTGCGGCACATCTTGCCGCCAGCGCCACCGGAGCCCCGAACACTGATACGTCGTAGCGTAGTGGCGTCCCTGCGTACCCGACGATGACCGGTCCGCTCGCCACGCCGATGTGGGGCCGGTATGCGTGAACGTCATGGCGACTCATCGCAATGGCAGCCTGGATGGCGTCGCCGAACGGATCCTCCGATCCAAATTCCTCGGCGAAGACCACCATCACTTCATCACCAATGTACTTGTCAACTATGCCTGGGCGACCACGAAGCGCCTCGGCAGAAATCCAGGCGAAGAAGTTCTGCACGTAAATAAGCGTCTTCACCGGAGTCATTTCGAGTGTTCGGGTCGAGAACCCGCTGATATCGGCGAACAGCACTGTTGCGTTCAGCTCTCGACCTTTTACTGGAAAAGGGAATCCGCCCCCATCGTTGAGAACACCGTCGACGTCACTATTGGTGGACGCCAGGAAATCTTGAAGGGAATGGAATCGTTGCTCAATAGCCATGCTCAGCACCGCTTTCGTTTCTCCGATGAGGCCTCGAAAGCAGCGTAACCCCGAGAATCGGGGCAAAGGCCGTAGCTGCGCCGAATCTGACACAACGCGACGGGGATTGCGCTAGGCACTCTTGAAGAAATTAGTGATCAGTACAACAGCCCGAAGCGTCTCTCGTTCGGCCGCGCTCTCGGCCGATGCCGGTTGCGCAGGAAGCTCTGGCGAGCCGCTTTGGTAGCGGCGATGACTTGACGGAGGGATTCGTCGACGGGAGGTGTGCAATAAAGTATCGGTGCGTACAGGTGGCGCTGGAGGATCAGGCCACTGACGCGGAACCTCACCGACATGCGGTCGGCGAACGAAATGAGGGGAAATGGCAGAAGATTTTCGCGACCTGACCGAGCGTGTTGGCTTCCTCCACAACGCCGAAACACATGAACAGATCGGTGCCGGGCGCCTCGATCTATCGGCAAGGGCAATAACGTTTGAGATGCCGGTAGACGAAGATGTGACGACGAAGCTTGGTTTGTCGCGGTTTCCGAAGTCGGACGAAGAGCTTAGCGAACGGTTCGTATTCCGTGACCGGCACGGAAAAGTGGGACTCGGTCGATGCCACCTTCGTTCGTCCACGAGCAACTGGGGAGGTGGGCTGCCTGGCTGGGTTCGGCTGGACGCGCAGTATGCCGTCGAGATCGGCGCGCTAGACCAGGACTACTGGGCTGTGAACGGTCTACGCACCGAAATCGCGGGGCTTGCCGCATGGACGGGACTGTCGTCCGTGACAACCAAAACGGAAACCGGCGAGCATGGCCTTATCAAGGGGGTGACCCAGAATGCGGTATCGGGCGAACCGATCGAGATTGGGACCCCGTATGGCCTGTCGATGTATCCGTACTTCTCGTCGAAGGAGTCGCGCGCGAACGGCCGGTACACGCTCACGGAAAAGACCTTCGTTCAGACAAAGACTGAGGATGCCATACCGTGGGAGGAGCACGTGCCTGCACACCAGAGCGTGCAGGACCTGATCGTCCTCGCATATTGGTCGCCGTGCGGGCTGCAGGTTGCATCAGTCGGCAATGACCGATACCCCTTGACCTTCCCTGGATCTGATCAACGGATCGCTGACAAATGGCGCGAAGTCATAGCTACATGGGGCGGACGAGGCAACTGGGAGACCCCGATGGAGTTGCCGACTGACAAGTCGGTGCTCTTCCATATGGGTGATCTCGGAGTTCACAATGTGCGTCGCTGGATAGAGGAGTCGGAAGACTGGCTTCGGATTGTTGGACCCCTCACATCATCCCAGTTCCAGAAAAACCCTCCTATCGAAGCAAAATTCATGCAGATAGCGGTGGCGATCGAGGGTCTCGGATATCGAATCGGGAAGGAACAAGGACTGATCAATGATCGAAAAACGAGTCTCGACTTTCCGAAATATCTAAAACTTATCCACGAGTCTCTCGACTGCTCCGTCGAAACAGTTCTGGAAGGTAGTCCAGGCAACGGAATTAGTGCCTTTGCTGACTTCTCCTCATGGGCAGAGGCATTCAACAAGACGTACAAGGAGGCGAAGCACGCGGACCATCCCTTGCCTGATTATGTTCGCGCTTGGGTACTGGCTGAGTCCGGGGCACTGTTGGTTCGACTATGGCTGGCGCGTCATTTTGGCGTCGAACGAGAACGGTTGGAGCAAAATGCTAAATATCTTCGCTAGAATTTAGTGCGGATCGAGATGGTGTGACACAGTAGATTGCCTTGTCAGCTGTTCGGACAAATCGACAAGATGCGCAGCTATCGAGTGACAATAGCGTAAAGCTCATAGGCCTGAGTTGAAGTCATACCCTGATCGACTCTTTGCGGAAGGACCACAGGAAGCGACGACGTCATCTACGAGATCCGATACTTCGGTCGCAGTGTTCCTCGTCGCGATCGGGCTCGGTGTTCTCGTGTACTGGACCAGGCTGAGATTCGGCACGGGTTCATCTGGATGATCACGCCCTCGGCCTGACCTTCCACGGCGGCTGCGTTTCTAGCTGACTGGTCGGCGCCGCCCAATCAGCTGCGTCGGTGTCTGATCCCGCATCACGAGGCCGAAGAACTCATGACACGCGGCTTTCGCGGCATGTCAGACATTGCCTTCGACCAGTACCTTTCCTCGCCGGGTCGGACACGAATTCGTGATCGTGCCGTTTTTTATGCTCTCGGTTGCGGCCGCACTCACGGCAGTTCCGACCGCCGTTCTTGATGAACGTGTTGTCCGGGGTGAACTCGTGCCCTGCAGGGCAGAACTGCGGAGCAGATTCCCATGCAAGGCGGCAGGTCAAGCAGCGTCGCTGTGTCGTCAGATTGTCCGGGTCGATCACATACTCGTGGTTGTGCTTCGGGACATGCCTCGCGTTCAATCGGCAGATCACGCAGTTGCGTTGTCCGTTGGATCTGTACTCAGAGGTCGCCTCTGTGAACTCGTGACCATTCACACAGTGGGTGACCTCTGGCGCGTTCTCGCGACACGTCAGGCATCGCCGCTTCTTCGTGTTAGGACTATCCGGATCGGGAATGAACGGGTGACCGAGCTTCTCGATGTGGTATCGGTCGATGACGCACTGGAGACAACTACGCTTGCCATTTCTGACTCGCTTGTTTTCCGGCGTGCACTCATGGCCGCGCGGGCAAAACGAGGGCTTTGATTCCGCGACCTCTTTGCATGTCAGGCAGCGTCGCCTCTTGGTGCTTGCGTTGGCCGGATCGGGCACGAACCCGTGCCCGTGTACTTGGACGTGGTATCGGTCGGTGTTGCATTGGTTGCACCGGCGATGCCCTTCAAGTCCGTAGTACGTGTTGTCTTCGTCGTAGGGGTGTCCAGCAGGACATGTGCGGACCATCTCGCCAGCCCGGCGGAGATTCTCGGCGATCGAGACAGCTTCGAGATGGTTCGGGTTACAGCAGAGTGGAACCGCGCACAGATGGTCGACGGTCAGCCCGAGTATGGATTCTTCGCCATGGACCAGCGCGTAAGCGAGCCGATGAGTCTGGACCGATCGACCTCTCCGCTTCTTCCCGGGTACTGCGAGGTAAACCCGACCGTACCCCTGCGGAGACTTCGGACCTGTCCAGATATCGCAGTCGTCCGTCAGCCCGTAACTAACGCGACCGTGCTCGGATACCGGCTGGGACGTGACACCATTCCGCAGCTTCGCCACCGGAGATATGACGTTCGTCTGAACCCCATGCCCCGAGAGATAGAAAAGTCCCTCGTGGGATGGATCCACACGTACCAATTCTCCACACCCGCAACCACAAGCTTGTTTCAGGGGATCCCCGTAGTTCTTCTTGCGGTAGTAGTGCGGCTGGCACAGACCCGTAGTCTTAGCTGGTCGGGGGCACTCGTCGACGCCGCAGGGGCCGACGTTCACACGAGGGCGGCCGCGAGTCTTCGCCGGCTCAACGCCGACGAGTGAGGTGACCGTCGTCGTTTCGACGGATTCCAGACCGACTCCCGACTCGACGTCTTGTGTCGCCAATGGCGAGTATCGCTCAGCATTGTGTTTCCGGGCATTGCAACTCCAGTGTGCTGCGCGACAGTTGGCGAGCGTGTGAGGACCGCCCTTAGACAGGGGCTGTTCGTGATCAACGACGGGTGCGAGTGGCTCGTACCTGCTCCCGAGATCGCGAACCGTCCGTTGCCCCTTTGGGATCTCCAGGTTGCAGATATGGCAGATCCACCGATCTCGTTCGAACACGTCGCTGGCAAAGACCAGTTCCGCAGGCACACCCCATTCTTCAGCTCGTCTGAGCGCAGCGCGTGCCTTAACGAGTTCCTTCTTCCGCAGCTCACGATGCTCAGGGCACCGCTGTCTGAATGGGCCGCGGCCGCTCGGGCGAGGGTCGAACATCGTGGGGCAATCGATGCACTTGACGAACATGCGGCCTCTCCTCGCTCGGACAACGGATTGTGCCATGTGCCACCGACAATGTGAGGGTAAGTGCCGAGACTTCACTCTGTGCCTTCTGGCCGGTCCAAGTCTCGCGGGGACGATCCTCCGCGCAACCGCGAGGTGCCCAACGGCTTTTCTAGGCCACCTGCGGTGTCCCCCGATAGGAGCTCCGCTGCGCTCCGCACCGCAAAAGCGTTCTTCTCTTTTTCCCTTCTGGCAACCAATTTTGGCCGGCGGTGACCTGCGCACAACCCCTGGCGGCGCAAGCGCCGGCCTACGGCTCCGGACAACTTTCCGCGACTCGCAAGCTCCCCGCGAAAACTTCTCCGGCCCAGGGGTTGCACTCCGGCCCCCTCATACCGGCCCAAATTTTTCCTTGCCAGAACGGCAAAAGAACGGGCGGGACTCCGGTCCGGCTCACCTACTTCTCGCAAGGAGCGTTTCTATGATCCGCCTTCGCACCGCCACCGATGTACTCGCCGCGATTCCCGCGATGCTGGGATTTACTCCGGTGCAGTCCATCGTGGCGATTCTGCTCGGTCAGCTCGACGATGCCGACGGCATCACCGGCACCCGTATCGTGGTCGCGGCCCGGTACGACGCCGACCAGGACGCCGAGATTTCCGCCGAACGGTTGTGCGGCATTGCCGCCCGCGAGAACGTCACCGGTGTGATCCTTGCCGTGATCGCGGGCGGACTCGGCGCGGCGGCAGCACTCGACAACATGACGACACTGCGCGACCGTCTCGCGGCCGAGGGCGTCGCCCCGGTGTTGTCGCTGCACACCGCTGAACTCACCGAGGGATCAATGTGGATCGACCTCGACACCCTCGAGCGCGGTGCAGTGCCGGACCCGACCACCTCCGCCGTCCACGCGGCCGTAGTGTTCGACGGCCGCAACGTTGCCACCTCACGCACCGCGATCGCCGCCCGCTACGGTCTCGCCGCGGAAGCGGATCCCCGCATCGCCGCTCGGGCCGCCGCCGAACAGGGTGACGACTTCGCGCGCGCAACCATCACCGAGTTCGCCGCCGTCATCCGCAACGGTGAAATCCCGAGCGCCGACCTCGCCGCCCGCGTGGGGCTGGTCGCCGCGAGCGGACCGACACAGCGCGACGCGTTTCTCGGACTCGCCCACTACGGGGCGGCCGAGGCACACGCGGCAATGATCCTGGTCGCCAACCAGGTACGCGGCCAGGCCCGCGTGCAAACCCTCACCATCACCGCCTACTTCGCCTACATCGCCGGAACCGGCCCGGAAGCGGGCATTGCAATCGACGCCGCCCGCGCCAGCGCCGACGATGCACCCGAGGCGGAGACCCGGTTGCTCGACCTGCTCGACATTGCATTGCAACGCGCAATGCGCCCGGACACGATCGCTGGACTCACCGCCGCCGGGGTCGAGAGCGCCCAGAAGTTGGGTGTCGAGTTCGACTGACAACAGATAGGGAGCGCGCCCCCGGACAGGCTACGTTCGGGGGTGCGCTCCCGGTCAGGGTAGAGGGTGTTCGGGCATCGAGCCCGAACACCCTCTGCGCGTCTGCGCGCGCACCACATGTCGTGTTGCGCGGCCGGCGGTTGCTAGAGGTAGTCCTTCAACGCGTGCGGATCCGGAAAGGCAACGTCGATTCTCGCTTCGTTCGACGGTCCGGCGTTGACAGGCGTGCCCGCGACGACAGCCTCGAGGTCTGCGTCGGACACCTCCCAGGTGTGCTTGGTCAGGTGATACAACGTCGCCTCGATGTCCGACCGTTGCACCGGTGTTGCGTTCTCGCTCATACGCTCCCCTTCCATCGGCCTAACGTTTCCCGTCGGGGCGGGCGGATCGTGTTGTCGATCCTGCTGCTTCAGAACAAGGTCGGTGTGTCGGTGTGCAGGAACGCCGCCTGTACGGCGTCGTCGTCCCACCCGCCGCGCACCGCTTCACGCAATGCCCGCGAACGCGCTGCGCGTGCCGCCCGATCGGGTCCGTACCAATGCCATATCTGACCGCGGCCGCCGCCGCGCCCCTTCGCACCCATCCCGGCGAGATTCTGTGCCTGCGTGCCGAGCACGACGTGCGGACGACCTAACGCTTCCGACGCCCTCACACAGATCGGGTTGTCGCAGACTTCGTGCAACGCGACCTCGTCGTCGGTCAGTGGGCGGCCGAGTTCGATCGCCAGCGCGTATCGGTGCGGGCGCACCACCTTCTGACGGCCGTTGCGTGAAACCCAGAAGGCCGTACCCGTCGTCGGCGATGGCGCCGGCGAAGATCCAGCAGTCGGTCGGCCGCGGACCGCGCACGATGAACTTCTCGAATCGTTGCCGCTCCGCACTGCCCGCTGCGGGAAGCGTTAGGTGCTGCGGGTTCACGCTGTCACGTCCTTTTCGCCGCGCCGGTGTCGCGGACGGTGACCCACAGATGGGGACTGCGAGATCCCTCATGTGGATACCCGAGACTTCTCATTCCGCTCCGCTCGGTCTCAGGTAACGCACAATCGGTCGCAGCCCACCAAATGTGGATAACCGTTGGCGGTGGGCACCGTCGTGGGTCTCATACGGATGTCAGGACGCGAGCTGCTCGGCTTCGTCGGAGTTGTTCTCCGCGGTCGGCGATTCGGTGACCGGCTTCGGGGCAGGTTCGGCAACCGCCTCGGCCGCCGGTTTCGTCTTCGGCTTCGCCAGGCGCACCAACTCCCGCACCCTCGCTTCAGACAGTTCGGTCATCTCCGCGATGGCCGATGTCGACTCGCCGCGTTGCTTGAGCCCGAGAACGGCCGCGGCCTGCCGGGTTAGAGCGTTGGCCTTCTTCTGCTCGGCTTCGGCACGAATCTTCCGGATCTTCTCCTCGACGTCGGAATCGGCCTTCTCGATTTCGGCGGTGGAGTTGAAGAACGCGACGAGATCGTCTTCGTTCTGCTTCAATCGGGCCTGCTCGGCGGCGAGCCGCTCCGCGTTCGCCTTTCGGACGCGCTCGCGCGCGCTGATCGTTGCTTTGTTAGAGGACGCCATGTGCGGGAGCCTACCTGCCTGCTACGACATCCTTCGTTCAAAACGCCGACAACACCTTTCGCCTTTTCCCGCCGCGATCTCGTCCGATTTCGGGCACCGAGCCTGAACGGCCTGGTCATCGGGCTATCTCGCGATTTCAAGGAAGGAAGTTCAGACACACCTCTTGCTGAATTTCAGACTTCGTGGGGTGTCGCACCTTTCGGCGTCGTATCCGGCGGCTACTGTTGCCCGTGTGATGACGCTCCACGTGCTGCACGCGGGCGATGGCTACGAGTACCTCACTAAGCAGGTCGCCACCGCTGACCGCGAGCTCGAGCACGGCCAGGAGCTGACCGACTACTACACCGCGCACGGCACTCCCCCGGGCCGCTGGTTCGGCTCCGCATTGCCCGACCTGGCGAGCATGGACGCCGGAATCGACGTCTCCGACGAGCAGCGAATCGCCCTCGGCCAGGTGGTATCCGAGACCCAGATGAAGGCCCTGTTCGGTGAGGGCATGCATCCTAACGCCGAGCCGATGATCGCCGCCGGCATCGCCGACGGCATCCCCGCCGAGAAGGCTCTCAAGGCCGCCCGGCTGGGCCGTAAGTTCCCCTCCTTCGCCAACGAGATCCCCCTGCTGAAGGCGCACCGGTCCGCGGTCGAGTCCTATGCGATCGAGCACGGCCGGCGGCCGAATAAGGCCGAGTCCCAGGCCCTGATGGACCGGGAAGCGCTGCGGCTGTTCACCGGCCAGCACGCCCGCCCGCCGCAGGATCGGCGGGAGCTTCGGTCGTGGATCAGCGCCGAGAAGTCGAAGGTTCGCCAGCCCGTCGCCGGGTACGACCTGGTGTTCACTCCGCCCAAGAGTGTGTCGGTGGTGTGGGCCCTCGCCGACGACGACACCCGCCGCGAGATCGAGCGGATTCACCACGACACGATCACCGAAACGCTGGGCTGGTACGAGCAGCACGCGTGCTTCACCCGCACCGGATCCACCAGCCAGGAAACCCAGGACACCACCGGGTTCGTGGCCACCCTCTACGACCACTACGACTCCCGCGCAGGCGATCCGAACCTGCACACCCACGCCGTGGTCTCGATCAAGGTGCGCACCGAATCCGACGGCAAATGGCGCGCCCTGGACGGGTCGACGATGCACCGCTACGGCGTCGCCGCCTCGCAGCGGTACAACGCCCAGATCATGTCGAAGTTGCACACCGAACTCGGCTTCGGCCTCACCGCCCGGTCCACCGGGCGTGGCCGCCAGGACGTCGTCGAGGTCGCCGAGGTCCCCGAACAGCTGCGGGAAATGTTCTCCTCGAGGCGCACCGAGATCGAGGTCCGCCGCGACCAACTCGTCGCCGAGTACCGCGCCGAGCACGGCAGGATGCCCTCCCCTAAGGCCATGTTCGGGCTGTACCAGCAGGCGAACCTCGACACCCGAGAAGGCAAGCAGCAACCGCAGACACTCGTCGAGATGCAACAGGCCTGGCGTGTCCGCTCCGCCCAGGTTCTTGGCAGCGATCAGCACGTGCACACCCTGATGACGCAGTGGCGGCAGGTCCGCGACGCGCACGCCGCCGGGCAGCGGCAGCATCCCACGATGCGCCGCATGACCTCGGTCGAGGACGAGGCACGGGCCGTTCTCACCCGCCTCGAGAATGCCCGCGCAACGTGGGCGCTCCCCCACATTCACAGCGCCGTCGAAGCGAACTTCGCCGCCGTGTCCTTCCCGACCGAAGCCGCCCGCCAGGCCGCGGTGCAGGCCGTCACCGCCCACGTCCTCGGGTCCTCGGTGCACCTGCCGACCCCGGTGTTGCCGCCTGCCCCGGATGCATTGCGCCGCCGCACCGGCGAGTTCATCCTCACCACTCCCGGCTCGAACCTGCACACCTCCCACGATGTGATCGCCGCCGAGCAAACCCTGCTCGACGCGACGAAAACGCCGACCGCCTACGTTGCACCGCAGGCCCAGCTCGATCGGGTCATCGCGGCCGGTGCCAAGGACACCGGCCGGACCCTCAACGCCGGGCAACGGGCACTGGCCGAGCATTTCGTGGGCAGCGGTGCCCTGCTCGCGGTCGGGATCGGGCCCGCCGGCACCGGCAAGACCACCTCCATGAAGGCCGTCGCTGACACCTGGCAGGAGATCGGCTACCAGGTCATTGCACTCGCCCCGTCCGCCGTTGCAGCCGAAACCCTGGGAGAGGAAATCGGGGTGCAAGCCCACACCCTCGCCACCCTGACCTACCCCTGGCGGGGGGTCATCGGCGACCAGCCGGGCACTCTCCCGTCCTCGATCGAGATCACCCCGGGGACGATGCTTCTGGTCGACGAGGCATCCCTCGCCTCCACCAAGGACCTCGCTGCAATCACCGACATCGCCCGCGCAAGAGGGGCGATCGTCCGCCTGCTCGGCGACCCCGCCCAGCTCGACGCCGTCGAAACCGGTGGCGCCCTGCGGCTGCTCGCCGAAGAGACCAAGGCACCCGAACTCACCGACGTGGTCCGGTTCGGCGACGACCTCGAACAGGCCGACAACTCGCTGCAAGTCCGCGCCGGGAACCCGGAAAGCCTGGAGTTGTTCGACGACCGCGGCTGGATCCACAGTGGCACCGCCACCGAGATGAAAGACCAGGCCGCGGCCGCCTACATCGCCGACACCGACGCCGGTCTGCAATCCATCGTGATGCTCTCCACCGGAGACGATGTCCGCGAGGTCAACCTTGCCGTGCAGGCACACCAACGCGGCCGCGGCATCGCCGACGAAGCCCACACCACCGTGCTGTCGGACGAACTCACCGCCGGGGTCGGCGACACCGTCCTGACCCGCCGCAACGACCGGACTCTGCGCACCTTGGGTGGCCGCCGGCGGAACATGTTCGTCCGCAACGGCGACCTATGGACCGTCACCGCCGTGAACCCCGACGGCTCACTGACAGTGCGCAGCAAGGCCCACGACGGCAGAATCGTGCTGCCCGCGAAGTACGTGCGCCGCGACACCGAACTCGGCTACGCCGCCACCGTGCACCGCAGCCAAGGCATCACCGTCGACACCTCCCACACCGCCGTCACCGGAGCCACCAACCGCGCCGGCCTCTACGTCGCGGTCACTCGGGGCCGCACCGAGAACCACCTGTACGTGCCCACCGAACCCGGCGTCACCCAGGACACCGAGGGCATGCACCTCGGCGAACACCAGACCCCACAGGCGCACGACGTGTTGCGAAAGATCCTCGCGGCCGACAACGGACACAAAGCGGCCATCACCGAAATCCGGGAGGCCACCCGGCACGCGAAGAGCCCCGAACGACTCCGCGAGGCATACCTCGCCGCGCAAACTCGGCTCCGGGATCGGTGGCTCGACCACCTCCTCGACCGGTCACTCCCCGCCACGATGCTTGCGACCATGGAAGTGGCACACCCGGGCAGCCTCGCTGCCCTCCGCGCGACCCTCGCCGAGATCCACGACCGCGGCGACAGCGCCACCCGAGTCCTCAACGACGCCCTCACCTCCGGTGAACTGCACACCGCCCGCGACGCCGCCGCCGTCTTGAACACCCGAATCACCAAGGCTGTCGCGGTGGTTGGTGAGCCCACCGAGGCGGTGCTTCCACCCCTGCCCCCGCGCGTCCCGCACACCGATATGGAACTCGACGACTACGCCCGCACCGTCGCCGAGCTGTACGCCGAGGCCCGTCCCGCCGAGCACGATGTCGACGGCATCGGGGCGAAGATCCGCGCCTACCGGCAGACTCGCACCGTGCTTGACCGCGAACGGGTGCGACGCCCGGTCGAGGCCGTGTTCGACCCGGAGACAGCCGCCACCATTACCGCGGACAAGGCCGCGTGGTGGCTCGGCCGCCAGCTCCGCAACGCCGCCCTCGCGGGCCTCGACCCGGCCGAGGTTCTCCAGTGGCACGCTCACCGCCTCGCTGAGCAGGGCAAGCGGATCACCGCGGTCTCCCTCGCCAGCGACATCGGACCCACGCTGACCACGGCGACCCGAGACCTCAACGCCCGGTGGCTCGACGAGAACCACGAGATCCTCCGCGAGTACCTGCCCGTTGCGGCCGCGATGGCCGATCACGGCGACGACCCCCGATGGAACGACATCGCCGGGCGACTACGCGTCCACACAACCTCAGGTGGACGCGGTCTCGCCGACCTCTGTGCAGAACTCGCCGAGCACGCCGGGACCATGTCCAGCATCGGCCGTGTCGTCGACGCGCTCGACGAGATCGCACCGATAGGACACCAGCCGACCAACCCGGCCGCACCCCACTGGCTGTCCTCCCCCGACGCCGACGCCCACACGGTCGATGCCGAGCTTGCCCAGCAGCTGCGCGACGAATACACCGGCATCGCCGCCGCGCACGACGCCAGCGTCCGCGAGATCGGCACCAGCGCAGCGAGGGCGGCGGAACCCGATAACGAGGCCGTCGAACTCCCCGCCAACCTCGCCTGGACCAGGCACCTCGGACCGCGCCCCGACGAGACCGACCTGGCTGCCGAATGGGATCGGGCAGCGGCCGAGGTCCACGCCTACCGCAGCACCTACCGGGTCACCGACACCACCTCACTCGCCGGTGACCGCCGCGACCACAAGGCCGAACTCGGCGACTTCCACTCAGTCCACGACCGGGTGCAGACCTACCAGGATCACGTCGACGAACACCGCGAAGAACAACAGCGCCAGGGTCGTCAACAGGAGACCGCCGAACACGATCGGCAAATTCAGGAACAAGCTCGTTCAATCTCGGCGGAGCACGGGCATCAGCGGGGTCGCCGCGGATCCTGAGCATGCTTACTGGTCTCCATCATCGGTCTCGGATTCTGGGGCGACATACGGGTGCCGAGTCTGTCCAGGTTTGGGCAGTCTTCCCGGACCGCTTTTTCCGTCCTGCGCCCGAGCCGAGAGAGTCAGCCAGCTGACTTGTTGTTTCGCTCCGGTCCCCGGGACACCGACCCGCCGGTGGGTGACGGTGGCCGCCGCGAAGCTACATGCTCAGCCGAGAATGTGCTCGAAGCGACTGGGTATACCCGTTGCGCCGTAGGGCATCATTAGTCGGTGCCCGATTACGACATCAATCAGCTCGGAGATCGATCATTCGAGCAGCTGGTTGTGAGTCTCTGCGCGAAATTCCTCGGCCCAGGCATCCAAGTATTCGGGGATGGCCCAGACGGTGGTCGTGAGGCAACTTTCGACGGACCGATCAATTGGTCCGCGACTACTGCCGATCCTGCGGACAGAGGTAAGTGGAGCGGTTACACCGTTGTACAGGCAAAATTTCACTATCACCAGGAGGCCGTTGAGCTCCACAAAAACACCGCCTGGCTGAAGGGCCAGATCGATGGTGAGCTCAATCGCTGGGTCGAATCGATTGAAAAGGGCACTCGTGAGCGCGCGCCGAAGTACCTGATCATCGCCTCGAACGTCCGGCTATCCGCGAAGGGTAAAACGGGCGGAATCGACACGCTCTACAGCCATATTCGCGGACGACTGAAGGACAAGTCGGACGCCGTCAGCGAGCTCGGTCTTAAAGACATCCGCATCTGGCCTAGCGACCAGATCAACACGTTCCTCGACGACGCCGAATCCATCAGACACGCCTTTCCTGGACTTTTGACGGTGGGCGATGTCCTCGCGCGCATCGGAGACCACACGTCAGGGGCCAGCCTGCCCGAACTCGGGCCAGCGATGCGTCACCATGCTGCAATGTGCCTCCACAGTGAGCATTGGGTCCGATTTTCGGAAGCTGGCGCAACTTCGGGGCAAAAGGCAACGCTCGAGGAGGTCGGGCGAGACCTTCCTGCAAAGTTCATCGACGGCGAAGCTCACAGGGTGAGTGCGATTGCGCACCTCATCAAGCATGCAGACGCCGTCCTACGGCGAAACATCGACGACAGAGTTGAACGACCGCATTGGGTCATCATTGGGGGACCGGGACAAGGAAAGACCACACTTAGCGGTCTGCTCGCACAGATCTACCGTGCTGAGCTCCTGGCTCGCGGCCCCATGACGCGCGACGTCGAAGACATCGTCAAGGCCACGCGGAACGCAATGGCGCAGTCGCAGATCCCGGCGCCAAGAAACCTCCGATGGCCAATGCGAATAGATCTCACTGCATATGCTGAAACCCTAACTGCTGCGCCAGATACTAGCGTCTTCGAATTCTTGGCGCAGAGGATCGCAAAACGATCTGACCAGCCGATTACAGCGAGTCAGTTGCAAAGTTGGCTACGAGCATGGCCTTGGCTCGTGATCCTTGACGGCCTAGATGAGGTCAGCGAAGCGAGCACGCGCCAGGACTTGATGGACCGTGTCTCCGACCTGCTGACGACTGCGGATTCTCTCAACGCCGACCTTCTCGTGGTATCCACGACGAGACCCTTAGGGTATGACGAACGTTTCGATCCCACTCGATTCACCGAACTGGCCTTGGAGAAGCTGTCTCGCGCCGAGTCCCGGCTCTTCAGTCAGGTTCTGGTCGCGGCCCGGTTGAAGGGGGATCCAGACCTTCAAGAGCAGGTGCTGCAACGGCTGAGTGATGCAGCCGAGGAGCGCAGGACTCGGCACCTTATGGAGACACCGCTACAGGTGACCATCATGTCTTTTATCGTGGAGAGCTTCGGTACGTTGCCCCTGGACCGGTACAGCCTGTTCTCGATCTACTTCAGCACGGTTTACCAACGAGAAATCGACAAACGCTCCCCTGTGTCAAAGATTCTCAACGAGTACCGCTCCGACATTGAGTACCTGCACTACCACGTGGCGCTACAACTTCACGTCGAGTCCGAAGGGGGCAATGTCGAGAGCACAATGCCGATGACCCAGCTTGAGGGCATCGTCCGCGCGAGGTTGGCCCATCATGCTTACACGCAGAGGGAGATCGATCGAGTCGCCGGCAAACTCGTCGAGGCTGCAACTCATCGACTTGTTCTTCTGGTCCCCAACGACGATCGGGTGGGTTTTGAGATTCGTAGTCTGCAGGAGCTGATGACGGCCAATGCGCTGACCGCTGGTCAAGACGATAAGGTTCTGAAGTTGCTGGAAATTACTGCCCACCATCCGCACTGGCGGAATGTTTGGCTGCTGGCCGCCGGGCGCATCTTCAAAGAGCGTGAGTACCTTCACCAGAAACTCGTCGAAGTTGTTCAGCGAATCGACAGCCAGGCCGGGCCGCTGAACAAGATCACTCCGACCGCACCTGTACTAGCATGCAACATCCTTGCCGACGGATTCGCATCGCGTGCTCCCAACACGAGGCGGCCGTACATCAGACTGGCACTGAGTCGTCTAGAGACGTACCCCAGTTACCGCGACCTGGAGATGGCAGGTGTGCTCGCGCAAGCTTGTGGGACTCAGGACCGGGATTACCTATTCGATGAACTCGTCAAGGGAGTGAAAGCGGGTGGGCTCCCTCAGGTCAATGCCGTCTTCCTGCTGAATGCTCTTAAGAGAATCCGCTCTGTCAAACTAAAAGCCGAACATACGTTGACCGTTCTTGATCTTCCCGAGGAAGTTGTCCGGCCACTAAAGGACTGGTATTCGGGCAGTTCACCCCGGCAACGCGACTTTCTGCCATCTGAGGCGGGCCGCGCGATGACCATTCGAGACATCTTGGTGAGGGAACTTGACCGGCATGAGCTTTTTGGATTTCCACCAGAACGAATGACTCCACTGGTTCGAGCGCTAGATGTCTTTGATCGAGTGTCTGTTCACAGAGATGCGCAGTACCAGACTGTGGTGGTCGATCGGACAAAGAAAATCAGTCTGAAACCGCTTTATGCGATCCTGGACGATCCAGATATTGAAACTGCCTTGGCGCTGACGCTGGAAGGTCTTGAGGTCGAACTTTGGCCTGTAGCGACCACAGTGCAAGAAGCGCTTCGGCCGTTGATAGTCCGGAGGAGAGTGGGCAAACAAGTGCTTGAGGAAGTCGGTCGACCTGTGTTTTCGCGTTGAGGCCAGCAGTTCGACTGTGTCAAGTCGCCCTCTCCTCCGGTCGCGGTCCGTTCTGGGTCTCGTCACCAGTGTTCGGGTAGGCATTCACACCGCCGGCAGGTACTCCCCGGTGTCGTCGGAGATTTCCCACCGATGGCCTTCCCACCTGACGGGTGAGAATTCGTCGGCGGGATCTTCGGGTTCGGCCTCGCCCTGGTCGATGTAGCCCATCATCGTGGCTACGTCGACCGAGGCCGGCGTAGCCGCAGCGGTTCCTGACCTGGAGCCGGAGGTGGAACGGTTCGCGATGTCCGCGGCGATGAACTTGACGAGATCGTCGAGAACCGGGCGAGGTTTCTCCTGGTAGTCACACTTTGCTCCTGTGCAGGTCTCGAACTCGGCGCTGGTCCGGAACCGGCCCAGCATCGGCGCGAGAACCTGCTGGTGCCAGTACGCCGGGCCGGTGGAGTAGTGCGTGTCCTTGGCAGCACCGTAGGTGGCCTTCCACGCCGACATCGCCGCCGTGAGCTCTTCGACCATCGACCCGTGATGGAACCAGCACGGACGCACCTCGCGCAGCGCGTATCGCTCCCGCAACCAGGCGACCCATTCGATTAGTTCCGTCCACAACTCATTCGCGGCGGTCTCGTCGAGGTGCGGCCAGGCGAAGGGACCGGGCGTGAACTTGTCGCTCACGACAACGCCACTGACTCGCGAGCGTCGACGTCATCGGCCTGGTCCTTCTCGGACGCTTCGGCGGCCCAATCCGGCAGCTCACCGTCTTCGCAGATCTGGTTGTAGACCTCCTCGGAGGCGTCGACCTCGGCTTTGAGCGTGGGCACGTTCCACACCGTCGGCAGGTGCACCAATGCTGGTGCGGCGCCGCGGTAGAGGATGATCGCCTGATCGGCGGGCATTTCCCGCAGGTTCCGGATCGACATCACCGGCCGCGATCTCGGTGCGTGATGCGGGGTGTGCCATTCGTCGTAGTCGCCGAGCAGCCGGGAGATCGACGCCAACTCCGCGTCGTCCATCAGGCCGGGCAGGATCACCCGCACCGGTGAGGTGGTGGTGAACATTTCGCCCTCGTAGGTGCCCCACCGCTTCTTGTTCTGTAGCTCACCGTGGGAGAACGCCCAGATCGAGATGCCACCGCCGCCGGAGTCGGTGATGAGCGAGGGCAGGTCCGGGATGGGTGCGACGTTGTTGACCTCGTCGAGGACCAGGGACATCGGTGGATCCAACCGCTCTTGCGGCATCTGGCGGCCGACTTTCTTGCCGAGGTGGTAGATCTCGGCGGCGAGGACGGAAGTGAATGCCCGGCATGAGCCGCTCTTTCCGTCGGAGACCAGGTAGACGGTGTTTGGTCCGGCCACCAGATCCTCGAGGTTTTCGGACTCGTCGATCGGCACGTCGACGGCGGCGAGGAGCATCGGCGAGGCCAGCGACTCGAGCAGTTGTGTGGTGGCACCGAGGACGTCGTCGGAGGAGTCGGATTTCGAGTCGAGGATCTGTTCGAGGTCGGCCGCCCAGTCCGGCAGCTCGGCGGCGAGGAGTTCGCGTACCTCCTGCACGCCGCGAGAGGCTGCCCAGACCCGCACCGTGCGTAGGTCTTTTCCCAGGTGCGCGGCCGCGTACAGGTAGCACCGCATCAGCACCGCGGCCTTGCCCTTGAAGTACGAGGCATTCTTCGAGTCATCGGCTGGGAGGACGTTCACCAGCGCCGCCGCCCGGCGGATCGCGGTGTCGGGGTCCTCGCAGCCGGCCAGCAGCGACCACCGCAGCCGCATGTCCTTCGGCCACCGGGTGATGTTCTCGGGGTCGAATACCCGCACCTTGCCGACGCGCAGACGATGCGACACGGTCGACCACAACAGATCGGGTTTGGTGGAGGTGACCAGTGCGAACCCGGCCGAGGCCACGATCCGGTGCCAGGCGATGCGCCAAGACTTACCCGATCCGGTGGCACCCTCGATCATCACACCGTCGCGGTACTGCAAGAACACGTCGTCGGCGGCCGAGCGGCTGCCGTAGAGCCGCCCGAGGCGCAGCGCGACCTCGCTGGCGGTGATCTTGCGGCTTGCGGTCTCGCGCAGCGAAAGCCGGTTGGACTTGGCGGCCTTGACCGCTTCCTTCCCGGTCAGCCCGCGGACGGCCAGCTCCTTCCGGTCGGCGTGGCCACGCTCGCGGGCCTTGCGCTGGGCCTGCCGCAGCATCATCCGAGTGCTGACGACGATTCCGATGCCGGTGCAGGCCAGGGCGAGGAAACCTATGCACGCCCAGGTCAGCACCGGTCCCCCGGGCTGCGAGCCTTCCGGCCAGGCCGCCGCCGGATCGCCGGGCGAGAGGAATAGGCCCTTCAGGACGTCGAGGAACCCGTACACACCGGTGGGCAATGCGCCGCCGTGGCCGGCGAGGACACCGGAGAGGTAACCGCCACCGACGACGCTGAGCACGACACCGGCAGCGACGCTCACCGCCGGGAAGAATCCGTACGGGACGACGCGTGGGGGTGGGGCCTGCGGTGCGGTGTTCACGACCGGTCTCCGATCGGGTCGGCGGCGATGGGTGACAAGGCTTCCGGGACTGATCGGGTGAGGGCGTCTTCGATGTGCGGACGGTTCATGCTGCTTCTCCCTTGATCACTTCGTCGGTGTCGGTGAGGGCGATCTCGGTGTCCGAGCGGACGTGTTCCATCAGGATCGGGTCGGCTTTGCCGTATTTGACCAGGCAGTGGCCTTTGTCGAGGGACATGATGATTTCCACCGATCCCGGTGGCAGGTGGTACATCCGGGCGGTCTCCTCGGCGTCCTCGAGCCGGTCCTGCCCGTAGAGGAAGACGATGCCGGCTTCCTTCATCAGCGCCCGCGCCGGTGAGTCCGGTGGCAGGTCGGAGATGTGGTGGAACGCGGAGACGGTGGAAAGTCCCAGGCCGCGGGAGAGTTTCATGTTCTCGCGAAACACCTTGCCGGTGGAGCCGTCGGCGACGTGCCAGCCCTCTTCGACCAGCAGCAGGGTCTGCTTGTGGTCGGCCGAGCGGGAGGCGAGGACGTTCGCCAGCCAGGTGTTGATCACGGTCATGATCACCCGCAGCGCCGGTCCCTTGGTGGGCAGCGCGGAGACGTCGAAGTGCACGAACGGGTGCTCGAGTGCTTCGCGGACCTCCGGGGAGGTGGCCCCGTCGACGAGGCCCTTGAGGTCGCCCTCGCAGAGCCGGCGCAGTGCCAGGCCGGGGTCGCGGCCCCACCGGCGGGATTCGTCCGCCCACAGTGGGCCGAGGACGTCGGCGCTGTCGGGGCTGGGGTTGAGGAGTTCGTCGGACAGTTCGATCAGGATCGGTTCGCGGTTCTCGGCGCGGGCCCGGGCGCCCACGACCTTGAGGGCGAGGTCGACTGCGCTCTTCTCGATCTCGGTCAGCTCGCGGCCCATTGTGTCTTCGGTGACGGCGCCGACGAGGGCTTCCTGGCCGGCGGGGTCGACGCCGTCGACGCGGGCGCCGCCGGAGGCGATCGCCGGGTCGAGCAGGTTCAGCCGCATTCCTCGGGTGCCGGTGCGGAATCGGATCGAGCGGGCGCCGAGGAACTTGGCGATGCCGCTGTACTCGCCGCCCTTGTTGCCTTGGCGCTTCTTGTCGATGACCACGACCTGACGGCGCAGCGTCACGGGGCGCATGCACATCGCGGTCTTGATCAGTGAGGACTTCGCCTTGCCGATGTCCCCGATGACGACGACGTTGATGTTTTCGATTTCCGAGCCGTACAGCGCGAACGGGTCGGTGATCACCATCGATTGGGAGATTTTGTTCAGCCCCGTCATCAGTCCCTCGTGACGGACCGAGCGACGGGAGGTGGCCAGGTTCAGCGCTTCGCCCTGCCGGGTGGAGGTCCATGAGCCCTCGGCACGGACCTCGTACCACCCCCACCGGTCGAGCCACTTGTTCCGGGTCGGCGCCGCCCGGCGGGCGACGGTGCGGGGGATCTTGTGGAAGGCCTGCGCGACGGCCACCTCGTCCGGGGTGATCGCGGGGATTTTCTTGCGTCCGCCGCCGAACCACCAGCGGCGGGCGGCTTTCCGGCCGGGCAGCCGATGAGTGTTCGGGGCTTCGGGGGTGGTGACGGTGTCACTGCTCATCATGGTGGTAGCTCCAGGTCAGAGGAGTTGGGTGGTCTTTGCGCGGGTGTGTTTGGTGGCCGCCAGGCCCCGGCCGAGCGGCAGAGTCAGGAACATCGCGACGTCGTGTCGGTGGTCTTGCCACTCGATTTCGGAGATGCCGCACTCGTCGGCTGCTTGTTCGACTCGCATGCAGGCCCGTAGTGCGTCGTCCTCGTCGCGGCCGGTGACCGAGAGGGCCATCGAGTAGATGACCCCGTGGTGCCCGGTTCCGGGTTTGAGGTCCTCACGCCGCCGTGCGGAGGCGCTGGCCATCACTTCCGAGGTGCCGTCGGTGGTCTTGCCCTTGCGGTGTTCGTCGATCTGCTTCGCTTTGTCCTGGGTGGCATCGACCTTGGCCGCTTCGCGGGCTTTGGCTGCCTCGACGAAGTCCATCCGCACCATCACCGTTCGAATCGTGGGGGCGGCCGGGATTTCGTCGTCCCCGGGGTCAGGGGCGACACCGGTCAGCAGCGGCGCCAACCACAGCGGGCCGAGCTCGACCGGTTCGATGGATCGGGCCGGGATGGTCCCGACCCGGGTGTGCCAGTGCCCGGCCACCTGAACGGTGTCCTCGCCGCCGACATAGGAGGGCCAGCAGTTCTCCCACCGCACCCCCTTGTGTGACTCGAGCGGGAAGGCCGGATCGAGGCAGGCGCGGATCACCGCGCAGGCCCGCTGTTCGCCGTAGACCTCGACCCGGCCCATCTTGGCCCGCTCGAGCGCGGAGACCGCCCGCATCGTTTCGTCCCGGATGACTTGCGCGATACCGCCGATCAGCGGGGCGTCCTTGCGGCGGGCCACCCGGGCGCCCTCGGCTAACAGGTTCCCCGACTTGGGCAAGATCAGCACGACGTAGGCGCGGTGGCCCTCGGAGTAGGGGCGGATCCGGTCGATGAGCTGGCCGTAGGAGTGGATCGCGGGCAGTACCTGCTCGGCGGCTGGGCCGAGGGCCTTGATCTGTTCGGCAACCCAGGTCTCGTGTGGGATCAGATCTTCCGGGACGCTGCGGTGCAGTATTTCGATGCCGCGGACGAAGCTGCTGCGCTTGGCGAAACTGGCAAGCGTTCGCCCGAATGCTGATGAGGTCACCGCCCACTCTGGGTCGCCGCGCAACCCCTCGGCGAGTCCCTGCATCGCGATCATCACCGAGTAGTAGTCGTTGTCGCCCGGGGTGCGGTGCTCGACGATGAACATGTCGTCGAGTCCGGTGCCGGTCAGATCGACCGGTTCGGCCCGGTAGAGCGGGACCGGCTTGTCCCACCCCGGGTCGGCGTTCGGATCACCGAACAGTGGGTCACCGGCGCTGATGAAAATGTGCTCACCGCGTTTGCGGCGCTGCTTGTTTCGGATCTCCTTCGCTTTGCGACTGGCGTAGGACTCGCGGTGATCGATCTCGAGCGTCGCCCCCAGTACCGACAGGATCATCAGTGCGTCGACGAGGAGGACCTGCCAGGACTGGCCGACGACGATCACGGCGGCAAAGGCCAGGGCCAGGGCGGTGCACCACGCGATCACCACCGGCTCAGGGAACGGGAGGATGCCGCGGCGGGCGATTTCGCGGCCCAGGACGGCGGTGCGTTGCTCACTCATCAGTTCTCTCCATCCGCGTGTTCGGGGGCGTTCTGCACTGCTGAGGCGGTTTTGTTCAGCGCCGCGCCGGCTGCGGCGAGCGCGATCGGGGCGACCATCGCGGTACTTGCCCCGGCTGCGGCGCCGACCAGCTTCGTTTCCGCACTGCCCATCGCGGCGCTCTTTGCCCCGGACTTGCTGCCGCTGTGGCCGCCGGACGGGGACTGGGTTTGATGGCCGGCGCTGGCGGCGTGCGTGCTCGAGGCGGATCGCTGGTCAGCGGCCGACGGGGCGTGGCCACCGCCACCTCCGGCGTGACTGTTGCCGGTGTATCCGCCGCCATCGCGGCCGGGCGCGGTCGCCGCGCCGGCGTTGTGCGGTTCGGCTCCGCCGCCGCCGCCCGAGGCTGCCATCTGATACATCCCGGCGGTAGAACCGAGGACCTGACCGGCCGAGGAACCGCTTGACCCGAAGTCGGCGGAATCGGCCGAGGTGGGCAGGATGGGGCCGTACTTGAGGAGGGAGAACGGGGCCAGTCCGAGGATCACGAAACACACCGCGATGAGCGAGAGTTGACCGAGTGATTCGAGTTCCCCGTCGTCGGCGACCGCACCTTGGGCGGAGGTGTTGATGACGGCGAAGATGGTTCCGAGCAGGATGAACAGCAACGGCTTGGAAAACACGATTCCCAGGAACGTCATCACCGGGCGGAGAGCCTTTTTCCGCCAGACCGGGTGCACCCACATTCCGAAGGCGATCGCGCACACCACCGCCAGCAGTGGCAGTGCCGCGGAGTGCATCAGTAGCCCGGAGAACATCGACAACCCGCCGAGGAAGAGCAGTCCGAAGCCCACGATCGCGGCAATGGCTCCACCGACGAGCGTGGCATCGGTCAGCGGGCCGAGGGCCGAGGAGATGTTGCCGACCACTTCATCGGTGGAGGTGCCGATCATGTCGAGTACGCCGTTGGAGATTTCGTGGGCCAGGGAGATCACCATCTGCGCGATCAGCGGGGCGAACATCATCGCGACGATCCCGGCCGGCATGTAGGCGAAGAGGTCTTTCGCCAGTTCGATCGGTGGCCGGTTGCCGTCGGTGGATTTGTAGATCGCCAGCAGCGTCATCACGGCCATTACCAGGATTCCCAGCCCCGCTGATGCCGCATAGATGGCGAGGAAGGACTGGTTCGCCGGGTCGAACTCCCCTACCCCGGCCATCCCGTGCAGCACGGCGTTCGTGGTGGAAATCGATCCGGCCTTGAGCTTGTTTGCCCACGAATCGATCACGTCCGAGGGGTCTTTGACGAAATCGACCACGTCACCGAGGGCGCCGACGGTGTTGTCCCACACCCAGCTGAACCCGTCGGCGTACATCTTCCCCGCCTTGTACTGCGGTGTGGCCTGGAACGCCGATTCGAGCCCGGCTTCGAGGCGGTCGGAGAAGCTGGTGTTCTGGTCGATCCAGTTCATCGTGTGGCCGAACAACGCGCCGATCTTGGTGTTCCAGGCGGTGCACGCGGTCTTGTCGTCCATGCGATTGGTCTTGTCGCAGTTGACGAACATCGCGTGCATGCACAACGCGGCGGGAGCGTCCGAGGCGCACGTGTCGTTCCACGCACCGCCGGGGACCAGGTCCGCGTAGGGTTGCGACTTCATGGTCGCGAGGGACGCCGCGTCCGGTGTGCTCGCCCAGTCGAAGCCCCAGGTGCTCGACGTCTTCGTGGTCCATCCTGCGACGTCGTCGGCGCATGTCGGGTTCGGCGGATGCAGTCGGGTGTCTGCCTCGGGGTAGACCGGCGGGTACACGTTGGCGGCCAGTACCGATTCGTCGGTGATCGACAGGACCGCTTTCCGGTTCTTCTCGTTGTCGAGTCGAATCCCGGTGAGCGTGGTGCCTTCGCCGCCGGCCGCGACGACCGCCTCGGCCAGTGCCGGGTTCTGGTTCATCGCCACCGCCGGCCCCCACATGGCCAGGCGGGCTTGTTCGGTGGCGGTCCAGTACAGCAACCGGTGCTCCTGGGCCATCACCGCGCCGACGTACTGGCCGATGTCGCCGCCCTTGTCTTTGCAGTCACCGGTGAACCAGGGTGCGGACTTGAATTCGTCGGTCCCGGCGACGAACTGCTTGAGGTTCGCGGGAAATCCGGTGGGCAGTTCCTTGGCCGACTTCGTGGCCGCCGACCCGCCGGGACCGGGTGCTGGTACCGCGGTGGGCTGCGCTGCAGCCGGTCCGCAGCACAGCAACATCGGCAACATGATGGCGAAGAACGCCACAACGAGTGTGCGCCACATCATCGGCCCCCCACCCTTAGTTGACGTAGAAGCTGTAGAAGCCGCCCGCGCCCTGCTTGGTCAGCGGCGAGTCAGCGGCCGGGAACTGTGTTTCCTCGAGGTCCGGGCCGCTGGTGAACGACCAGTCCACGGCCTTCCAGTCGTCGCCCTCCCAGACGAGCTTGACCGTGGTCGTCGCGTAGACCGTCAGGATTCCGACCTTGTCGGTGTCGGCGCTCATCGGGGCCTGGCTCACTCCCATCCCCCACTCCGACACCGTCGCCGCATCCTGGGTGAAATCGGTGACGGTCACGATCAGCGGCACATTGTTGACCGTGCCCTTCGACTCCTCGCGGCCACTGGCGGCGTCGAGGACCGTGGTCAGCGCGGTACTGGGCGCCGAACCCACGGCGAGTTCCCGCAACTTCGCCCCGTCGATCCTTCCCTGATCGGTTTGGCCGAGGGCTTGGATGAAGTTCACCCCCGCCGTCTGCGCCCCGGCCTGATCGCGGGTGTACCCACGCGGAACGCCGTCGATGATCGTGTTCGGACCGTGCGCGGTGCGGATCGCATCCGAGCCGGTGTCCTCGCCGGAGTCCCCACCGGAGGTCAGGACGGTGATCAGCAGCACGACCACCAGCACCACACCGCCGATCACGGTCGGCCGCACCCATTTCCCGCCGCCCCCACCGAACAGGCCACCCTTCGGGTTGCCGCCGGAACCGGTCGCGAACGTCGGCCCCGACGACGGGGTGGTACTCACCGAGGAAAAATCCTTCACCATGTTCTTCTCATTTCTGTTGAAAGTGGTTGGGCACAACAGGTGTTCACGGAGATGCCCTGTCTGCGGACCGTGGCGGGGGCTGTTCTGGCGTGTCAGCCGCCGACGACGAACAAGATCGCGCCGATGATCACGCCGCCGGCGGCAAGGCAGCCGAAGGCCACCCCGGCGACCCTGGCCTCGGACGAGGCATCAGCCATTTCGGCACCGTAGCCGCCGGCCTTCGCTGCCCGAATCTTGTAGAGCGCGGCGAAGAACTTGATCGCCGCGGCGCCGAGGAGCAATCCCCAGATCGAGCCGAAGACCCGAACCCACACGTTGTTGAAGGCGGGACCCAGGAAATCCAGGCTCGGGAGGATCCCGTCGGTGGGATTGCGGATCTGCGCCGAGGCGGGGCCGGCGGCCAGGATGGACATGGTCAGCACGGTCGCCGTCACCGTGGCCGCGGACATCAGTCGGCGGACTCCCGGGCGGCGGCGGGTGCTCTGGTGGGGCCTGGTCATTGCTTCTCCTTCGGTAGTGGTGGCGCCGGGATGGGGGTCGGTGAGCGCGGGGCGGATCACTGTCGCCGGTGAGGTGGGGCTCCGCGGCCCGAGAACGGTTCCGGCCGCGGGGCACGGTCATACGGCGAGTCGTAGCCCGGTGGGGCGTACCGCGCCGGGGCCGGCGGGTAGGGATCGGTGCGCCCGTAGCGCGGCGGCAGACGGGGTACCTCGGGTGGGCGCTGCATCTGCGCAGGTGCGGACGAGTCGGATAACGACTGCACCCGGCCCTGCGCGCGGTAGGCCAACAGGTCAGCGATTTCGGCGGCGATATTCGTGTAGGCCTCGATCGTGGTCTGCGCCAGTCGGTCGTAGGCGATCCGGTTTCCGGAGGCGAACTGCGGCTCGTACGGCACCCCGCGGATGATGTTCTGGACTCCGAGTCGGCCGAACTCTTCCAGGACACTGGCTTCGAGGCCCGGGTCCGATTCGGGGGTGGCCGTGGTCAGGATGAGCGCCGAGCGCACGAGCTCGTCGAGGCCGCGGGCGGCGAGCCCGTCGAGCATCCGGTAGGCCTGCTTGGCCATGTCGGTGCGCAACGGCAGCGGCACCACCAGCAGGTCCGAGTGTTCGACGGCCCACAACCAGTTCGCCGCCAAGGGGTTGTTGCCGGTGTCGATGAAGATCAGATCCCGGTGCCGGCGCAGCACGGCCATCAGGGCTGCGCATTCGTCCCAGCCGATTCCACGTTCGCGGGTCGTGGAGTTGTCCGCGGCCAGCACCTCGTCGAGCGTCGGTTGCAGGCGCAGATAGTTCCCCAACGCCCCGGACACCGCTGACGCCGACGCCAGTTCGGAGGCGTGTTCGAGGACATCCCACGGTCCGAGTTCGTTGTCGGTGGTGCGGGCGGCGCGGTCGCCGAGGGTGCCGGTCGCCTCGTTCGCATCCCAGGCGACGACACCGCGGCCGCGGTGTCGGCCGAAGGTGTTCGACACGGTCAGCAGGCTCGGGGTTTTACCGGCACCGCCCTTGGGATTGGCGAAGGTCACCACCGAGCAGCCCGGTAGGGGTTGTTGGATACGTTCGATCGAGTCGCGGAATCGCATCTCCGCCGACTCCGGGGTCGGCCGGATCCGCAGACCTGTCGCAGCGTTGACCTTGCCGCGCCATCCCCACACGGCCGGGCCGATGACCTGGTCGGTGTGGGGTTCGAGGAAACCTCCGGGGCGCGGGGCGGCCGTATCGGCCGCGGGTGCTTCGTTGGCGGCGAGCGCGTCCTGACCGACGGCGTAGGGGTCGGCGTAGGCGTCGTCCGCGGCGCCGATGCCGGTGGTGTCGCCGGTGTCGTCGTCCCGGGTGCCGGTGGGTTCGGGGTCGGGGCGCGGTGTTTGCCGCTTGAGGCGTTGGGTGCGCAGGTTCACCGCGTTTTCGGCGGCGTAGTCGTCGGTGGAGGAGTCTTCGTATCGGGCGGGTGAGCTCACGACAGTTCCTTCGGGTGGGATGGATGTCGGTTCCTGGGCGGGTTCGCCGGTCATAGCGGCTGCACCGCATCGACGGACCAGTAGTCGCCGTGGGCGACGACCAGCACGGCGACCTGGGTGGTGGCGACACCGACCACGCTGTTGTCCGGTGCCACCGCGGTCTGCTCGACCTGGTACATGCGGTGCACCGTCGTGGCCGTGTCTTTCGCGCCCTGGTTGGCCACGGGTGTGACGGTCGGCCACACCTGCGCGCGGGCTGTGGCCCATTCGAGCCACTGCCCGCCCGGAGTCGAAATGGGGGCGGTGCCGGTGAGATCGGCGCGCAGCTGTTCGGTGAGCAAGGCGCCGGTGCGCGCGGCCGCGTCGTTCGGGCCGGCGTCGACGGCGGTGTTCCAGGTGAACCAGGTGGCGACCACGACATCGGCCACCGCGGCAGGGTCGGAACGGTCCACACCGGCGACCTGCTCCGGCGCGGTCTGCGGGATGGTGGCGTGCGGCCGGGTGACGGTGGCCGGCGGTGCGCCCGACGGTGTCCACTGCTGCGCCCTGGCCGGGGTCGTCGACGCGGGTGCCGACCGGTCCTCGCTACCGGCGGAGCACCCCGCCAGTACGACCGTCGCTGCGGCCAGCACCGCGATTGCCGCGCGCGGCGACGCGGCCATCACTGCTCCTCGTCGACGAGCAGATCGGACAACCGGATCGCCTGCCACGCCTGATACCCAGGGCGTTCGCAGTACTCGTACGCCGGGTTCGTCTCGGTGATGTCGAGTTCGAGTGCGACACCGGCTTTCGCTGCTGTCCCCGCGAGGCGGTCGCCGTCGAGGTTCGGGTTGCTGATGTGCAGCAGCAGTCGCACCGCGTCGATCCCCTGTGATTCACGCACCTTCCCGGCCAGGAACACGGCCTTGCCCGCGGCGGAGTTGTCGGCCGAGTCCTGATCGCCGTCGCGGTAGATGGTGTCCTTCTCGTGAAAGGTGCCGTACCAGGCGGCTTCGGCGATGTCGGCGTCGTTCCCCGCGTGCACGGCGGGACCGGGTAATACGGCGAACGCGCCGCGTTCGTCGCCGGCCGCATACAGCTCGACCAGCGGTGCGGTGGTGGCGGCCGCGGCGACGGCTTGCCGGCGGGTGGCGTTTTCGGTTTCGCGTTGGGTGTCGTAGTCGATGTCGAGTTGCTTGTAGAGCTCCCGCTTGACCTTCGGCCACATCGACCGCGACAGCAGCTTCTTCGACGACGCCCAGGTGCGCAGCGCCGCCGTGTCCGAGCCGCGCAGCTCCTCGGCGGCGGCGCGCACTGCGGCCGCGGCCTTGTCCCATTCCTCCGATGCAGTGGCTGTTGCCATCCTCTTCGTCCTTCCTTCGGGGGTCACCGGCGCGGTGGCCGGTGTTCTGGTGGGGTGTTCGCGCCGCTCACGCGAACCTTCTGGCTTTGAGTCCGGTCGCTGGTGGGGTCCAGTCGGACACCTTCACCACCGCCCCGGACTCGGGGGCTTCGACGACCTTGTTGCCGCCCATCCAGATGAAGATGTGGCCGGCGTGGGGTTGGATGATGTCGCCTGGGCGCAGGTCGGCCGCGACGGGGACCGCGGTGCCGCGGGCGTCGGTGATCTGGGTGGCGTCGAGGTGCGAGAGGACGATCCGCCCGCTCGTGGCCTGTGCGACGGCGTATTTGACCAGGCCGGAACAGTCGAAGCCGATCTTGTCGAAGTCGCCGAAACTGTCCGCGACCCCGCCGTCCCGAATGCCTTTGGTGGGACCGTTTTCGTCGCCGCCGCCCCAGGCGTAGGGGGTGCCGAGCCACCGCAGTGCGGCGTCGACCACCGCGCTGCCGGTGGCGCCGCCCGGACCCGGTGCGGGTGCGGTGGTGTCGGTGTAGACCTCGAGCGCGGTTCTGCGGATCTGGGTCACGTAGTTCCGGGTTTCGGCGTTCTGGCACACCTCGCCTTGCGCGAGGGTGTTCCCGGGGCCGCAGTTGTACATGCTCAGCGCCAAATCGACGACGTCGCCGCTCAACCGGCCCTCGGCCAGACCCTTTTTCGACAGTTCGACCATCTTGCAGTCGTAGGAGGCCATCGACATGGTCGCGTCGGCAGCCGAGTGCATGTCCCGGTTGCCGTCACCGTCGCCGTCGACTCCTTCACTCGCCCAGGTGGTGGGGAGGAACTGCGCAGATCCGGTTGCCTGCGAGCGCGCGTTGTAGGCGCCGCGGTTGAACTTCGATTCCTGGTGGGTCTGGGCAGCCAGGATCGGGGCGGTGATCTCGGGGCACGTGGCCGCTGCCTTGATCAGCCAGGGCTCGAAGTCCGCCGGGACCGAGCCCGCACGCAGCCCGGTCCCGCCGACCGAGGGCCGCGCACACCCCGCACCACCGTTCAAGGGGGTACTGACAGCCACCGCCTGCACCGCGATCACTGCCGCCCCGCCGGGTGTGGGTGCGGCGGGTTCGTTCGCACCGGACAACCACGGCGCCGGATCGGTCGGCACACCCGCCCCGTCGGGGAGGCGGCCCCCGTTCCACACCTCGAAATGCAGGTGCGGCCCGGTCGATTCACCCTCGTTACCGACGCCCGCGATGTGCTGACCGGCGGAGACGTGCTGGCCTTTGGTCACGGTGATGGTCGAGGCACTCATGTGCCCGTAGACCGTGGACACCTTGGTGCCCTCGACATCGGTATCGATGATCACCCAGTTGCCGAATCCCTGGGCGTACCCGGCTTCGGCGACCGTTCCGGACGTCGCCGCGTAGATCGGTGTGCCCAGTGGGGCGGCGAAGTCGACACCGCGATGGAATGACCCCCACCGAGGCCCGAAACCGGACGTGAGTTGGTAAGTGCCGCCGCGCATCGGCTGGGTCTTCGTCCCCGGACCCGGGGCAACGTTGCCGACCGCAGGCCTGGTGGGCAGGCAATCATCGGCGGCTTCCGGGTTGTCGCTGCCCAACACCAGAAAACCGGTCATCGCCGCCGCGGCCGCGAGAGCTGCGGTCGCGGCTTTGACGCCGGTCTTCGAGGAGTTGGGTGCATCACCCATCGTCAAGTCCTTACGTGTGTCGTGTGTCTGGCCCGCCCGGGCACGAAGGTCAGCAGCTGCGCTGCCGCGAAACTGGGAATCTTCTCTGGTGGAACACGCTCTCGCCCAAGAGGTGTCACACCTTCGGAGGTGAGGGTTCCGGCTATCCCCCGATCGCCTTGGTCGCGATATCCACCACGACCTGCAGAGCGGTGCGTTTGCCGTCGATCAGCCAGGTGTTATAGGCCTCATGGGCTTTCGATCCCAGAAAGCTCGCCGCGGTGAATCCCTCATCGAGGAGTTCGGTCAGGTTCATCGCATTCGGTGAGGTCGCGGCCGTGAGCGCCGAGTTGCCCAACCCGACGAAATCGCTGTTCGCCGCTTGCGCCCCCATCAGCGTGGTCAGGGCATCGGCCGGGGCGTGGAGCTGTTCGGGCGACATCTTCTGCCCCGGAACGAAGATGCCCAGGGCGACGTTCGCCAGATCCAACCCCAAGGGGAGTAATTGCCCGAGCGCCAGAAGGTTCCCGGTTTCGGCGACCTGCCAGGCCACTTCCTGGATCTGGCCGACATCACGGGCCATCCGGATGACATCGACGTTGCCGAGCAGGTCCACGATCATCGACGCGATCGCCGCCGTCCCGGATGGATCCGGAATCAGCCTCAGCAGCTGGGCAATCGATTTCAGATCCACCCCGGCCGTCATCTTCACGAAGGGGGAGAGCTGATTGTTCAGCTCGCCCGCCACCTGATGTGCGGCCTTGATGTTCCCGGCCAACAGATCCCCGACCAGGGCTTGCAGATTCGCAACGACCCCCGGGTAGTCCACCGAGGTCACCGCGGCCACGACGTTGAGGATCTGGTTGATGATTGTCACCGGTTTGATCGCCGAGAGCACCGAGGTCGCCGTCTGGAGCTGGTCGAGCGGAGTACTGGTCAGCGGCGCCACCGACGAGGACAACGACTGGGCTGGCGCACGCAGTTCGGCAAACGAGGCCGTGGGGGTGGTGGAGGCTGCGCCGCCGGAAGTCGAGGACAGGATGGTGTTTGCCAGCTGCACCACCGAATCGGCGGCGGTGAGCACCTTCGGCACATCCACCTGGTCGAGGGCATCGACCACCGAGTTCGTGACTGCCTCCGGGGAATCGGCGGGTGCTTCCCGTAAACCGGCTCGGGCAGCGGGATTCGCCGCCATCCACTGCTGGGTCTGTGCGATCGGGGCGAACGTGCCCGAAACCAGTTGCGCCTGCTGACGTACCGCGGCCACCTCCGCCGCCTGCGCGGTGGAATTCGGTGACGGTGCGGACTGGAGGCGCTCGACGGCCGAGGCCAACGACTGCGCCGCACCAGGTGCCGAGGAGAGATCAGCGATCCCGTAGTCGGTGCTCACTCCGTCCACGAACGCGGCGGCATCCCCACCGGTAGGAAGGGAATTCGGTGTGGGACTGTCTGTGTTCGCAGGTGCGACCGCATTTGGGATCGATGCGGTCGCGGTGGTCGCGGCCGCGGATGCGGCGGTCGAAGCGACCGCGCCAGGCGGATTGGCCAGCACCCGTCCCAGCGAGGCGAGGAACGTGTCCTGGCCTGCATTGGTGTTGCAGTACTTGTCGCCCGGGTTGCAGATATCGAACACCCGGCCCGACAGGGCGCCGAACCCTTCGGTCGCGGGACCGGCGATGCCCTGGCCGTCGAGCTTGGGCCCGACCACCTGGGAGCCCTGCGTGCCGTTCTTCGGGTTTGCCACCAACACCACCGCGCGCACTGCCGACGCCGGGACCGGTCCGCGGCCGGCACCGATGTTCACCGCGACGTCGTTGGCGACATCAGCACCCTGCGAGTAACCGGCCAGGACGAAACTCGACGCCGGGCAGCGTGCCATCGCGTTCGACACCGACTGCACTCCCCCGGTCTTCGACGTCGCATACGACATGCCGGTCTGCACGAACGCCTGCGCCGCGTAGTTCGGGTACACCGTCTGAATCGAAGCGCCGTACCGCTTCTTGAGTTCTTCACCGACCGAACCCAACAGCCCGGCCGGTCGCGACGGATCCGCGGACGCCGTCGTCTCGGTCGTCCCTGGGACCAGGACCGCGATGAACCGGGCACAGTCGGTGCCCACGACCGCGGCCGCCGGGACCGGGGACATCACCGCGGCCGCGGCCACACCTGCAATCACGACTGCGGTGGAAATCCTTTTCCGCATCATCAGCTACTTCTCCCCCACGGATTCGACGGACGCGATGAACACCCGGCCCTCGACCAGGGCGGTCGTGACCTTCTGCAGGTACTGCTTCTCTTCGCTACCGGGCGCGTACTCGGTCAAGCTGATCGAGTACGTGTCCGGGGCAACACCGGTGACCGTGAGGCAGTACGTCGTCCCCACCGGAACCGAATCGATACCGCGCTGAATGGCTTCGGCCGAATTGAACGCGGCACCCGGTGCGACCAAGGCCCGCACCGCCGCACCGGATCGCTGCACGTAGTAGGCGTGCTCGAACGCGGCGATCACACCCTGCGCGGTGGCCTGATCGCCCTGTGCGGCCGGGCACCCCGCCGTGGGGGCCGTCGTCTCCGAGGGCGCCGACGGGCGCGCGGTCGGAGCGATGCTGTCGAGCGAAACCGGATCGCTCGGTGACAGGCGGCTCAAAAACGAGACCACCACGATGACAAGCGCGGCCAGCACCGCGACCACCAGGGCGGACAACATCAAGAACCCTGCCGTGCGGACCCGCTTACCATCACCGGCGTCGCCCCGTGTCGGACTGCCGGTCGCAGACAACACCCGCGGACCCGAAACCGGCATTCTCGGTGATGCGGTCTTCTTCGACGACACAGCCGGTCACCACTCCTTACGCGCTGACCGGGGCGGGGATGCCCGCGCCAATGGCATCGCTGATGAGCTGCGATGCGAGACCCGGTGTTGAGTCGCCGAAGAACGTGGTCAGGGCGGTGTCGACCTGCTCGAGAGCTTGCTTCCCGCCCGGCTGGGCGGCAGCGAAGTCGCGAACCTGCTGATCGATAACCGGGGCCGCCTCGACCGTGTCCTGAACCGCAGAAACGACCTGGGTGCCGATCGGGTCGGCCGCCCACTGCTCGAGGACCTGCTCGGTCTGCTCGGTGATCGCCGGTTGATCGACGTCCGCGATTTCGACCTCTCTCGGCTCACCCTTGTCCGCAGCGGCGAACGGTGTCACCGCGGCGGCCGCGCCGAGACCGCCAAGACCCGCCCCCACCACGAACGCGGGAGGGGCGCAGGCCGCTACGCCCGCCGCAGCACCAGCAGCGGTGGCGAGGACGCCCACCGGTGCCCACCCGATACCGGGGAGGAAGACCATACCGGCGCTCATGCCGACGATTCCGGCGGCCGTGCCCGCTGCAAGACCACACGCGGTGCCGGCAACGACAGCCGCGGCGGTCCCGACGGTGACCGCACCGACCGCGCCGGCACCGATCTGCGCTGCCGAGATCCGCTCGGCGCGGGAGGTCTCCACCCCGAGCGACCGCCAGAAGGTGGTCGTCGCGGACTCGACGTTCGCGACTGTGTTGTTGGTGCGGTCCTTGTCCACATCGGACACCCAGTTCGGCTGCTTGAGGTGCAGCTCACCGAGCCTCAGGGTGTCGCGGGGCGCGATGAACGGCTGCGTTGGCTCCACCCACTGCGGAAGGTGTAAATCCTGAAACTGCACCGGGGCGACGTCGGCATAGCCACCTTCCGGTTCGATGTACTGATTACTCTCGTAGTCGAAGTTCGGGATTGCCTGGTACACGATCGGCTCCGCCGGTGCGGGACCCCAATACACCGGGTCTGGCTGTGCAGGCTCGATGACCTCCGCCGGTGCCGACTCGGCGGGTGTCGACGGTGTCGAGGTGATGCCTGCCTGCTCCGCCGGAGCCTCCGGAGTCGTGATCCCGGGCTGGTCAGGTGCGGCACTAGCCATCCCGTTCGTGGCCAATCCGATCACCACCGTCACCGCCCCGAGGAGGGCAACCCGTTGGGCTGCCTTCTGCTTCTGGAGGCGATGCTGTCCGCCGATTTCGTTGTGGTTCATACGTTTCCCTTCGTTGTGCCGCGCGTCATCCGAGGCCCGGTATGTATTTGAGGCCGTCGAAGAAGAAGATGAGGAAGTTGAGGAACATGCGAGAAGCCCTTACGTGAGAACGCACTCCATGAGAGGCGTGAGGAATTGGTGCCCGTCGAGGTGATCGTCAGCAGTGAGGTAAGTCAGAAGCTGGGGATCAGCGCGTGTCCGACCGGGCACGTCGGATGGCCAGGCAGATGCAGCTGGTAACAGGTGTGCCCGGGTGCCCGTCCCGGGCAATGCTCAACGAGACCGGGTGCCCGTCCCGTAGGGTGCGGCACGATTGCCGGACACGGTGTCGTCGCTCGCGGCGCCTGTAACGGCAGCGAGGTGTAAGTACGATCAGCAGGTGGGTATAGCCGAATGCCCGAGGTCATCGGGTCCTCCATATGGGTACGGCAACGGCCCGCGAGGATCCGAGATCCTGCGGCATGGATGCGCAACGCGTAGACACGCTGCGGGAGAGAGAAGGCCCCAGGTGCGAGAGGGGACGCCAATCACCGATGCACCTGGGGCCTAACACGGCGAGCCCCCAGCAGAAGAAGCGCGGCGGATAGTTAGTAACTGTCCATACCAAAGTCGGTTAGCCACCCGCAGCCTCTCCCCCGGAATTCGTACCTCGCTTAAGCGTCGCCACTCCTGCGCGCTTACATTTAGTGCATACATCGGTGATATGAATGTACCCACTCGGTCCGTGTTTACGCAACGCTTATATATCCTCCCGCTGTGATGTGCAGCGCGCGAGTGTTGGGGTCAGAGACGCCTATCTTCCTTAAGTACGCTGCTTCCATGCCCGACATGCAGCAGTTCGCCGATGTGGTCAATCTGCGTCGACGTCAGCTGGGGCTGAGCCTTGCCGCTGTCGCAGCACAAGGCGGGCCGTCCGAGCCGACGATGGTGCGGATCGAGAGCGGAGAATCACCGCCATTGCGCGTCGCGACGTTCAAGAAGCTTGACCATGTGCTTCGGTGGGCCGAGGGAAGTGCTGCGACCGCGTACGAGGGCGGCGAACCGACACCCTTGGGCTCCGATGAGGTTGGTGCGCCAGCTGGCGAAGTATCGATTACCTACTCAGCATTGGGTGAACTTGTCGAGGTGAGCGCCGAGCTTCGCCGGCTCGCCAACAGTATTGACGAGCCAGAGCTGTCTGCCGCGGTCGACCGTTTACGCACGTTGATCTCGCCGTATATAGGCAGAGTCGCCTCGGCCATGCTCCGAAATCAAGGGGAACAGGGGCATGTCAGGCCTACGTGGGTTGCGCAAGCGCTCGATGAATTTTGGGCTGTACCTCCGGAGGACATCACTCCGGCTCGAACCAAGGCAAATATTCGACGTCGTTCGCTGGCCCACGATCTAACGAAGGATGATGATGCAGATGTTTGAGGAAGTTACCGATCACCAGAAGGTTGAGTTGCTTCTTAGTGTCACGGCGCTGAATAGCGCTGAAGTTGCGGAGACACTCGGTTGCAGTGAGCAGGCGCTCCTGGCTGGTGATCTCACAGCGGGTCAGCAGCAGCGTTTCGTGGAGATCAGCGGCGTTTTCAACGACAGGAGTACCGCTCACGCCACCTACTTCGGCACTCCTGGTGAGAATGACGCCTACACCGAACTTCGGCTGTTGAAGGCGTTGGTAGCTGCTGGGCCAGAGTGCGTTATGTTGCGCGGGTCTGCCACCGCGAGTCAGCGTAAAGCCCTTCTGGTCAGTCTCGAAGAGGTTGGGAACCCCAGCGACGCGCAAGATTGATGACATCGGTTGCGCTGACGCCGGAATTAACGATGGTCTTGGGATACGGCTCGATAGAGCTCGAGTGTAGATCTGCGATCGTGACTGTCGCTGGGTCTAGCCCGAGGTCATAGAGGGTGTCAATGCACTCAGTGATCATTCGGACGGTGCGTGCGTCTGGGTCGAGATCTTTCATGTCGAGCTTTACGTGCGGGGCGGCATCGGTCAGGTCTCGCCACAGAACTTGAAGTTCGGTGACGTTGACGGATGATCGGTTGACAGCACTATCACCACTTGTTCGTCGGACCACGGCTGCTGCACCGACCAAGGCCACCACCAAGGTGAAGTACGCGAAGAGGTTGCCGTTCGAGTTCCGCTGGAATTGCTCCGCCGGTCCAATGTCGCCAGCAGAGGCACGAATTGCGTACCACAACAGTGTGAGCGCATTGACGCCGGTGGCAAAGAAGAGGGCAACGACCGTGGCCGAAGGTGCGAGCAGTCCGCGATTCGGTTTATCGGTTCGGATCGCAGCGGCGAGAACTGTCGCGGCATATGCTTCGAACACGATGATCGAGCCTGCATAGATTGTGAAATATGCGACCGCGATGCCCTGCGGATGCACGGCTTCGATGACATGGTCACGTTGACCTGCCAGTCCGTCGAGAGCAATGAGGCCAGCTGATGCTGCGACCACCCCTGACGTGAGGCGGGCGGGTCGTAGGCGGTTCGCTGCACTTGCTGCTGCCCAAGCCGCAACCGCCGCTGCTATTACACACAAGACGTGTGCGGCCAACCGGACCGTGCGGGCATCGAGACAGGCGGCGAGAATGTCGTTGATGGGGCCAGCCTTGAGGGTGTCTACCGCTGTGAAGCACAGGATGAGCACGGTGACGATCCGCGCATGTCTACTGCGGACCAGGCAGAAGCGGGAGATCACAACGATCCAGGCAAAGATGAGTATGCCCAGATCGAGAGCGAGTGGTAGGTGATTTCTCATCGGCTCGCGTAAGCCCGAATCATGTTGTTAGCACAGACGATCTGCACAGAGTTGTGCAGCGCCTTGAAGTCCAGATCATCGAGTAGCGTGAGAATCAGCAGTTTGGTAGCCAAATACTCGGCACCGTACTCCGCGATCGTGTCATACTCGGTTCGTTTGAGGGCGTCCTTGAGTAGTTCTGGGGACAGTGAGGGAAACCAAGCGGCCAGCATTTGGTCATCCAGGACTTCGGTCATTCCGCAACTATGGTCCAGAAGTATATGTGCCAATTCGTGACAGATGATCAAGGTTGCTCGCCACGACCCCGCTCGGTGATCGTAAAACACGTAGTCGGTGTTGTTTCGGGCGCGTAAGAGGAATCCGGAAGGCCGATCCTCCAGACTGGAAACCGGGAAAGGCACCAGCAAAACGCGCCTTCCGGTGCGGTTTGAGCAGAACTGGCGCAGGTCCTCCACCGTCACTGCTTGGTGGCTGAGTGCCTGCGCGACAATGTGTCTCGCCTTCAGTCGAGTCAGATATCGTCTGAGCCTGATCATTGTGTCCCCCGCCGCAACATCGTCCGAACTGCTGCTGCGTCAATTCCTGTCGCAATCTGATGAAGGCCGGGGCCTACAACCTTCAACGCAGGTCCGGTATCAGATTCATCGACCACGCTCAGCTGGCCGGACTCCGCCACCAAGCCAGCTGCCACCGGATCCACGAAGCACGAAGCTGTGACACCATCGTGTGCGGGAACGCGCCAATTATCCGAAGGGTCATATCCGTAAGCCGCTCCCCGGCTGACCCCGTAGTCCTGATGGATACGACGAAGGATTCTACCGGGCTCACCGACGCCGAAATCCTCGTTAGTGAGCAACACGGCTCGAGTGACATCGATTCCGATCCAGAGGATAGGCAGTTCCGAGGACGCGATGTGCTGGGAGGCGACGGGATCATGTCGGGTATTGGTATCCCCGACCTGCCGCAGCCATTCACTGGTGCTTGCGCCGTGACCACCCATAACAACGACACGTTTTAGCAGCACCGGCAGGCGTGGCTCCTGACTGAGGGCAGCTGACAGATTGGTCAAAGGTCCGATGCATAGCAATTCCCCTGCACCAGCGTGGTCTCGAGCGAACTGAATGATCGTCTCGACTGCGTTCGTGGGACCAGTCCACCGCGGCCGAGGTGATTCGGTACCTCCGAGGCCATCCGGCCCGTGAGCGTCGCCGCGACGCCAGGAAGAGTACGGCTGAGACCCGCTAGCAACCCGTACGTGGGTTGCGCCGACGGCGTCGAGCACATGCCGTGCATTCGCAGCTGCTTCCTCGGCTGTGCAGTTTCCCCAGGTCGTTGTGACACCTGCCAACTCGACGTCTGTTGATCTGACGAGGTATGCCAGCGCTAGCGCGTCGTCCACCCCGCAGTCACTGTCCACGAGAACGTGTCGCAATTCGAATCTCCCAAAAATGATTAAGTACCATATCGCTGATGTACCGCTAACATACGGAGGGAACTTAACGAACCGCTCGGATGCGACGGCCACAATATCTCGATCCGCACAGCGTGTCGGAGCGGCATCGACGGCCCAACCTGGACCAGGATGGACACAGTAGGGAAAGCGCCAAGGTAAGGAGATTCGGATGGCTATGCCAAGCAAAGGCGACCGTGGCCGTTTGGGCCGTGTTCCGATTGCCGTGTACAGCGATCTCGAAAGACTGGCGGAGAAGGCGGGTACTAGCTCAGTAAGCCAGTACGTCTCTGACTTGTTAGCCCTTCATACCGGGCATCCCGAGCTAGTGCGCGAGCTGGATCAGGGGGTGTTGCCACTCTCCGCATAAGGACGCGAAAGCGGGGTCCGACACCAAAGGACGACTCGCAAGCCGCCACACATTGTCTGCAGTGCTTCTGACCAGCTGAGAAACCAAAAACCCCCGGCGGGTAGGCCGAGGGTTTTCGAGGTTGGTGAGATTCGAGTTACCAGCTCGATTCTCAGTGGTACTGCTGCTTCCCCGAAGGGACTGTCTTGGCTGACATGTCTCAGGGTATCGCATGCCCTGATCCAGGTTCAATCATTCATGCGCGTGTCACAGAGGTCTGCGCTGGTGACGGCGCGAAATCGAAGATCTACGAGGCGTGCACTCGACTGTGGTCGCCGCGTCGACGAGTACGAATCGATCCGGACCGAACTCACAGCTACACCGCCACGGTGTCTATCCCGGCTCAGCCGCCGGAGTTTCCGTGGGCAATCTACCTCGCCGACTCTGACCAGCGGTTTCGCCTGCTCGGGTTTGACTTTGACAGCGGCCGCCATGGTCGGGACGTCGCGCGCGAAGACTCGGACCGTCTGGCTTCTCAGTTGACCGACCTGGGAGTAGCGCACCTGCGGGCTCATTCGGGACCTACCGGTGGGCAACACGTATGGGTCCGGCTCGCCGAAAACGGCGCAGACCCGGGCATGGTTCGGCGACTGGCGAATGCCCTCAGCCAGCATTACCCAAGTCTCGACACTTCTGCACTGACGAATCCGGCCACAGGCGCAGTGCGCCCGCCAGGAGCGCCCCATCGAGCGGGAGGGCGATCGAGACCACATCTGCAAGGCGAGGCCCTCGTGGCGGCACTCGATGAGGTCGGCCGCGGAGCAACACCGGAGGTCGTAACCTGGCTGCTAGCGCGCCATCCCCACCCTGAACCGCATCCCTCCTTCTCCGGCCGTTGTGGCCCCGCAGTGCGGATCGTGGAAGACTCCGCGGGTCCCCGCCTCGACCGCCCCCGCCGTCCCATTCCCCACCGCACTGCAGCATTACTTAGCGCCGCACCGGCACCGGGCACCGACCGCAGCGCCCTGGTCCATGCGATCTTCCTGTCCATGGCGCGGGCCGGACACACACTCGACGACGCCCGTGCCGCCGTTGCCGACGCTCCGGGCCTGATTCGGCTTCGTGAGGATCTAGCCCGCGGCCGCGGCGAGATAGAACGCCAATGGTCACGCGCTGTCGCCCGAGCCGCTACCTTTGCTGCTCACCCTGGCCAGGCGCCGCGTGAACCGGTTGACGACGAACTCGACGGCATTGAACATGCCCTCGTAGCGACATCGGCGCGATGGGGCAGGCGAGGAGGGGCCAGTGACGAGCGAATACTCCACGCGCTGACCGGGTTGGCGCGCACCGCCCGGACTCGAGTTCTCGACATCGACTGCCGGCGCCTCGCACAGACATGCGCCCTGGACGCTTCCACTATCTCGCGCAGGCTTCGCGTGTTGGCAGGGGAAGGCTGGGTGACGCTGACGACTCCAAGCGTGGGGACGCGAGCTGCAAGGTGGACTCTCAATCTGCCACCTGATGTGGGCGTAGAGACTTCTTATGCAACACAAGGGGAACCCGCCCCCGTCTCTGGACCTGGGCTCTCACCCCTGACTCATCACACCCACGATCTATGGAGTCCGCTGAGGTACGGCGGCCTCGGCGCGGCAACCGCACGTGTCCACTGGTTCTATCGATCTGGAGTGGACAGCCTGAATGGCTTGTCGGAGAAAACTGGCTACGGCATCGAATTCATCCGAAGGGCACTCATCCGCTTGCAGTCGGCGGGGTTGCTTACCTCGGATTCCACGGATGAGCAGTTGCTCCGGGTCCTAGAGATCGCCGCACAGACCCGTGGTGTTGCCGGCATCAACGCCCGCCGTGCATCACGACACCTGGTAGACCGCGAGCTGTTTACCTGGTGGAATGAAGAGCAACAGTGGAGAACCACGCGGGGTAAAAAGCGCGGGACACGTCGCAATACGTCCACCGGAGCGTTTGCGCTACCAATCTCGGCGCCGGCGAGAGTCCGCTACGGCAGGTTCCCCACCAGATCGAACGGAAGAGCTGACTACAGCACGGCCCGGGCGGTCGTGGTTCAGAGTTCAGCCGGTCGGGCGGCCGCATGACAGCACGATCGATGGATCGACGAATGTCGCCTCTAGCGTGGCATCCATTGGCTGGCACGGATTGCGGCTAGGTTGTCGAGCATGAGGCGCCCAACCCGCTCGACGGGCCAGCAGGAGCGCCGTACTCCGCGGACTCCGTGCCGCACCGCTAGTGATGTCGTTGCCCGGTTCGCTCAGGGCGCGAAGACCGTCATAATCGATTCCCCGCCCGATCAAATCCTCGAGCTCCACGACCTCGTTGGCAGTGGCACCCTGCGGATTTCGGGCTCCTCATGCGTCCGCATCTCCACCAGCAGACCTCAGCAACAGACCCGGGCGCCGGCTATCGTCGTCACCGACGCAGCGCAGGCGCAGCTTGAGGGACATACTCGCTGCTACGCGTACACCATCGGTATCGTCGAAGCGTTCGACGATACCGAGGTCGAAGCCCGCAACAAATCCATCGTCTACGCGGTCGACCGAGCCAGGGTTCGCGCCACCGACGAAGCCACGATTTACGCCTACGACTGGGCTACGGTTCACGCCGAGGGGCACACCACCGTCCATGCGACCGACAACAGCCGAATACTGCTTCACGACAATGCCCACGCCACAGTGCAACGCGGTGTCACCATCCACGGGCCCGCTCGCAACAACACTAAGGTTCGGTGACCCTTCACCGACCCGCCGTAGCAGTAGGGCACCGTTCGTTCCCGGATTCATACCGTCCGACAGCTCCAGGTGCCGCGGCCGGCGAGGACCACTTCCGGGATGTCCCCGCCAGTTGGGGAGATGCCCGAGGCGCTGATCTGCCTCCGGCCGATTCGTCCGCGATTCCGGTGGGCCACCGTTTACACGAAGAGCGTTCTAACGCCCTACCGTTAGGGCGTTGTGGCGCTAGAACTGCTATATGAGTGCCTCCGCCTATTTCGGCGATTGCTTCAAACGCTGGAACCGAGCGTCCGACCATGTTGGACGGCACGGGACCTAGCCATCTGCTGCCTTAACGAATGTCGACGTTTTCAACTGGTCGCACCCGCTGTGGTTACACGAAGCTCCTTGCCGTACTTCGCGCGGTCCGATCTGACATCAGGCAACGGTGGTACGTCGTATCCGGCCTGACGGGCAAGGGTTTCAAACTTGTCGTAGCGGCGCCATGCGGTCGAGGCATGCACGGATGGGGTTGACACGCTGCCGATGTACTCGAATGACAGAGACGGGTCGGCCAATTTCATTCGTGCAGTGGCCTTCACGGCATCGGAGAGGGCGGAATTTTCGAGGAGAGCGCCGAGGGAGAGTGTATTCGGGGATGGCGCGACTTCGATTGATTCGGGCTCGTGGTGGTCGATCAGGGGCTCATGATCGGCTATCAACTGCAGTTCGACGCCTTGGGTAGTGACATCGCTTCTAGCGCTGTCACTGAGGTCGTCATCCTCTACGTCCTCTAAGTACTGTTCGTTCTCGATAGTGAAGTCGCCACGGTCGTGGTCGGCGAGTTCGTGTTCGCGGAACTCGAAGAACTCTGTTTGGTCGACTTCGTCGGCGGCTATGCGCACTTGGGCGTTGTACTCGTTGTATGCCGAGCCGATGGCTTTGATGAGGATTCCGAGTCCATGTGTGCAGGCGAGGATAAGTGCGGGCGGGATGATCGCGGTAAGAGCTGCGACCCAGGGTGCGTTTGGCGTGATGCCGATCTCAATGCCCGCGTCAATTTTGTGTTGTGCGTCCAACACGGCTCGATACGCATGGGATGCGTTCATGTAGACACTGAGGAAGACGACGACGGCTGCGAAGCCAGCGAAGAAGTTCCGGCCTTTGGAGTGGCCGGTGATCTTGTTCAGTGCAACGGCCGCCATCGTTGAGAGCCCGATTGCGCTGTCGATAATGGCCGGGAGTATCCAGGCGAGGTCAGCACGCATCATGTTCTGGCGGCCGAAATCTCGCAGTGCGTCGAAGGATAGTACAAAACTCCCGGTGGTGATGCCAGTGGCGATCAGGATCGCAACGATAAGGACCACGATGAGACTGCGAAACTGGATCTTCGCAGCTCGAAGGTTAAAGTCGGTCATGATCGGGCTGTTCCTTCCTGCGGGTCCCCGGTCATGGAGTCCCGCCTCTTTGCATATCGGCGGGACTCCCCTGCTTACACAGAAGTCAGAACACTGCAATGCGCCAGTGATTACAGGCGCGGCCTTCCTTGGTTGCCTGGAGGCGGTGCCGCTGCCCGAATCGCGTCGATTACTTGGCTGGGAGTCATGCTCTCTGACAGGGCACGGAGTGCGAAACGCACGATCGCGCTCCGCGAATCGATGCGTGGCTTCTGCTTGCGGCCGAGGTAGATGGCTTCCTCAAGAAATTGGTCTGACGCGTCGTCCAGGTAGATCGTTGACTTCGTCAGCTCCTCCGGTTCCTGAGCGGTGTCAGAAGTCGGCGCTTGCTTCGGCGATCCTTGAGCTGTCTGCTGGGGCTGCGTTTGCTTAGGTTGTACAACACCTCCCCCACCTGCGGCGACGGGTGGTATCTGCGCGGGAGCTACCTGATCATCTGTCACGGGCGCCACCGCCGGCTGCACTAGGCTGGCCGGTTCCTTGATAGGCGGCGTAGAAGGCTCTTCCTGGGCGGTCGACCCATTCGTGAGGTTCACCGGCGTAGTTCTCGGCTGATGACGCGGAGGCGGCATGGTGCGAGTTCCGTTGGGCCGAGCGGACTTGCTCCGCATCTTGTTGAGTTGATCGATTCCGTTACTCACTGGACATACTCCCTGAGGTACTTGGCCGTGTCTGTGATCGCAGCGGCGAATGCGCGGAGCGGTTTCGCCGGAGGGTCCTCGGCCGTTATCGCGATTCGCTTCGTACGGGTACCGACGTGGCTGGCCGCCGGAATCGGCGGACCAACTTGAACTGGCGTCCCTTCGATCATCCGTGTGAGGCGTTCGACGGCGCGTCCAGGAGGCACCGGCGGCACCATGGATGGCGAGATGACAAGCGGATAGTCTGCCAATTCATCGATGAGTTGCTCTGTCGCGTCAAGGTCCAGAGTCCGCAGCGGTGTCGGTGCCAAAACGACATTCGCGACTGACAGCGCGCCATGCCCGTGAGGACTAGAGCCTGGATGCGTGTCGACGACAATCCACTCTGTGTCCCATTCTTCCGCCCATTGCACAAGCGCCTCGGCCATAACCTCCTCGGAGGGTGCCTGGTCGTACAGGTCTGGGTGCCCTGGCACGAGGCGTGGTTTCTTGAAGCCTTTGATCGGCTTTGGAACTCGTCCAGACCTGATCGCGTCAAGCAGCGGGATCTTCACACGATCTTGAGGGCGATATCCCCACTTGCGTGTCGCTCCCCCACCGTCGTGTTCGAGGTCGACGAGAACTGCGTCGAGTTCGTATGCAAGTTCATAGGCTGCCGTGGTCTTGCCTACGCCTCCCTTGCGGGAATGGCAGACGATGATGTTGGCCATTTGCGCCTTCCTGAGTACTCATGCGGAAACGTCCAATTCGCAAGCGACAGGACACGCAGTCAGCGACAAACCTTGGAGTTGCCGGCGTCAGGTCGCGACTGCGCTGTTAACGCTACAACCGCGCCGTGAAACTGGGATGTCGACACGCCGCTGTGGCGTACGAACTGTAGAACGTTAGAACGTTGGAACGTTGGAACGTTACAGCGTTATAGCGCTAGAACGTCGAGCGGCCTTATCTGGTGTCCGCCGCCAGCCAGGGGTTTTGCGGCGCTCGAACGGCGCAGTGCAGGGTCAGGCCCATCTTGGCGGGACCTAGGTCTAGCGCTATAACGCCAGAACGTTAGACCGCCGCCTGGCTGTTGCGCATGCTCAGGGCTGGGGGCGCAACGAGGACGAATGGCGTTCTAGCGTTAGAACGCTCCAACGCCCTATTGGGGTCGAGTCGTTGCGAAGCGTGTGCAAGCGAGCGTTGTAGCGCCATAGCGTCCCAGCGGTAGAGCGTTTGATCGGCTGCGTTGCCGGAGTGCGCAATGCCATGGTGTTGTGGCGTTAGAACGGCGCAACGTTGCAATGGCCCGCGGGGTGCGCAACGCGGCGTTACGAAGTTCTGACGTCACAACGCCGCAACGCCGCAACGCCGGAACGGCGGAATGCGTGCATCGCTGCGTACTACGCACGAGGCGGCGGTCTAGCGCTATAACGCCAGAACGTTAGACCGCCGCCTGGCTGTTGCGCATGCTCAGGGCTGGGGGCGCAACGAGGACGAATGGCGTTCTAGCGA
>NZ_JBIRXS010000020.1:56891-127898 GCF_044389235.1 Rhodococcus sp. NPDC019647
GTTAGAACGTTCGGACCGCATTATTCCGTGTCCGCCGCCATGCCTTGGTGTTGTGGCGTTAGAACGGCGCAACGTTGCAATGCCCCGGTGCAGTGCAGGGTTGGGTGGCATCGCGCCGCTAAGGAGTTCTGAGGGCATAACGCCACCGCAGGTCGCCTCATCGTTGCGGCATCAGATTCATTGAGTCAGGACAGTGAGGCGATCTGCCGGACGTCAGTCCGAATGATCGAGGAGGGCAAGTAGATCGGCCAGTAGCTGATCGGCCTGGTGTTCCACGTCGTCGAGGACGTCGGTGATGTTGGCCGTCGAGGCGTGGGCGTCGGCACGAGCGCGGATACCGCGCTCGTAGTAGCAGTTGTCGAGGACGATGTCCTCACCCTCGGTGGATGTCGGCGCGTCTGCGGGTTCGGTCCGTCGTCGAGGAGGTCGGTGATGGGTGGGTGCGTGACCGGTCAGATGTGCCCGGACGAGGGTGGCCACTGACTGCCCGGTCAGCGGGGTAGCGACGTAGGGGGTGTGGCCCCAGCGGTCGATCGGGGTCAGCAAGGGGCGTTCATCGAGCAAGGCTGTCGCTGCGTGCGCGCTCAGGTCCTTTCCTGCGTCCAGGTATTGCGCGAGAAGGGCTGTGCTGGGGTGGCGGTCGAGGAAGCCGAGGATCTCGAGCCACCGTCGGTAGACGATCGCGGCATCGAGTGTGGGCAGGTGTATTCGGCGTGGTTCCTCCTCGTCGAGGTGGATCAGCAGGGTATTGGCGGCCATGCGGACTTGGTTCCGGCGCAGGCGCGCGATCTGCTCGAAGTGCAGGGTAGTGGCGAGGGTGAGCAGCAGGCCGTCCCGGCGACCGAAGAGGCCTGCCGGTGACCCGGTGACCGGCAGCTGCTGCACTCGGTCGGCGACCGCGTGGGCGGCCCGTTCTCGCCGCACTGTGCGGGCAGCCCCGAGTACGGCGCGCACGAGTTCGCTTCGGCCGGGTTGCCGCAGGCCGGCGCCGCGGTGGGCGGCGTTGATGGCAGCCACTCTCCGGCGCTGCGTTGGGCGGCTGGCCGGGTTTTCGGCGAGGAACATGGCCACGGTCACCGGGTCGGCTGGTGCCGGCTCGAGGTCGGCGGCGGCACACCAGTCGGTGAACAACGCCCACACGTGCCGGGACGCCCGGTCCAAGCGGCGCTGGGACCCATTTGATGGCCCTGCCGGTCGCACCGGGTCACGGAGCATGTGGTCCGAGGGGCGGGAGGCGTTCATGGTCGAATCATGCCGGAACCCGTCGGTGCGGAGCGGACAGGCACGCGACCTGCCACCGGTGATCATGCGCAGTGAGGGTTTCCGTGCGGGGCAGGTGAGTCTTCGCGGTTGCGTCGACGCAACCGGCACCGCCATAATGTGGGTGCCCGAGGCAGTAGCCGAGGGAAGTGGTTCGTGTAGGAGGTCTCCGGGGCGTAAGTACCCCTGTAGGCAGCCCCACTCAGCGGTTTCCAGCCTTGCGCGCCCACCCACATACGGCGAACGCCCCTCGCAATTCGAGGGGCGTTCTCGTGTTCTCTACACCCGCACGACGGTGATGCGGTGGGCGATCTTCGCGCGCATGCTGCCGCCGCGGCCCCATGCCCAGGCATGGACGTCGGGGATCCATAAGAGGGAGTTCGAGGGTCGATCGTGGGTGTATCGGAACGGGGCTGCGGCGCCGAGTTCGTCGCGGATGACGCGGTTGTCCTCGTGGTCCTGATCGCACGACTCGATGACCAGGTTCGTCACCGGCATCTGGGCTAGATCCCGTACCGCGGCCGCCAGGGTGACGTCGCGGGCCTGGCGCTCGTTGACCTTGCGTGAACTCATCAGGTAGATCCGGCTGTTCGCCTCCAGCCGGGCGACCTCGGCGACGATCTTCGGTGTCAGCTTCTTCCCGACACCGGTCATATGGATACGGGAGTGCCCGGGCGGGCGGAGCGCGTTCATCTGCTTCCGCAGGGCCGTGAGGTCGCCGGTCGCGACCGTCACCGCGCACAGGGCGTACTCGCCCCGCTTGGATTCGTCGATGAACGCATGCACGCGGAGCAGTCTCTCACCCGCTCGCGGCAACCTCGGCGGCCACACGGTTGTGGTCGGCTCCCACTCTGCATGGCCTAGGCGCAGTTTCGGGCGGTGCCGACCGATTACCAGAGGGTCAGCGGCAGTCCCGCCGCTTCGGCGCATCTGATCCGCTGTTCGATGCTCTCCGAGTCCTCGCCGCGGCGAAGGCCTGTCCGGATCGCGGCGGCGATCGCCCGGGTACGCCCGGCCGGCCCGCGGACGTCGGCGAGGGGACTGGCGAGGTTGCGCCGCCGCAGGTGGTATTCGGTGCGGTTGACGGCGTTGGTGCCCAACCGCAGGTGGTGGGGATTCACGCACCCGGCGAAGTCACACTGATGACACAGCACCGCATCCTCCGCCCCGGACCATCCCAGCCGGGGAATGATCCCGTATTCGCGTTGATACGCAAACAAATGGGCCGGGACGGTGCCGCGGCGGGAGGGCCCGGGCAGGCTCGCCGCCCGGAAGGAGCCGTGTCCGGTGGAGGAGACACTGCCCAGCCAGACCGTGCACCGGCCCGATTCTCTCCCATAGCATTTGGCGTCGAACCGGGCCAGCACCGAGGGGTCGTCGAGCCAGGACCGCCACAGTCGTTCGGGGACCCGGACCGGTTGCGGTTGACCGAGCAGGGCGAGTTGTTCCACCGCCGAGACCAACTGATGTGCGGGCATCCCGGGGAGCGGAACAACGTCCTCTGCGACTGCCATCCGGCTCTCCCTCCGCGTCCGCGGTGCTGTTACCGGGAGGGTAGGGGCTCTGTCCGACATCAAATGTGCGGGGTGGCGCGGGGAACCGCCCGGGCACGCGGGGCGCGGCGTGATCGGCTACACCTGTGTCATCGGATGCAATCCCAACCCGGTGCGACTGTCAGAGGCCGATGTCGGTGACCGCGTTCGCGATCAGCGGCGCGTTCTCGCGGGTGTACACCTCGATCATCGCCGGGGTGGTGTGTCCGGTCTGCCGCATGATCGCCTGCGCGGTGCGGCCGTTGCGGACCGCCTGGGTGACGAATCCGGCGCGCAGCGAGTGCCCGCCGAGCTGGGCGACGACGGCGGGGTCGTACCCGGCCTGTTCGGCGCGGCGACGGACCGCCTTGTGAATCGCCGCCCCCGACAGAGCACTCTCGGAGAGGTTGCCGTTCTTCTGGATCGAGCGGAACAGCGGGGAGCGGGCCGCTGTTCGGGGCACCGCGCCCTTGCAGACGTGCCCGTCGAACGGCGGGGTATTGCGCAGCAACCGGATCACCCCTGGCCGGCCGTAGGTGTCGTGGGCGGCGAGGACCTGCACCCACCGCAGGTAGGCGCACGGTGGGCAACTGGTGTGGGAGGTGGTGAACGGCAACGCCCGCGTGGTTCCGTCGCCCTCCTGGTCGGTCTTGGACCGGCGCAACCGGAGGTGCAGTCCGTCGAGTCGGTGCATGCTCGCATCCCCGCGGAGCAGGTCGGCGAGGTCGCCGCGGCGGAAGGCGCCGGCGAATCCCATCAGCAGCAGGGCGGTGTCGCGGCGTTCGAGCACCTCCGACGCCCACCCGGTAACAGCCAGCCGGGCGGCGGCGACGATGGTGACGAGGTCGTCGACCAGGAGCGGGGCACTCTGGCGGCGCGGCCGGTCACCGTTGGCGGCGTAGTCGCGGCGGATCCCGGACAGGGTGGCGGCGACGATCTCGTGGCCCCCGGGGGCGGGGTGCCCGCCGCGGCGGTGGTGATGCCCGAGGGCGGCGACCCAGCGTGACAGGGTGGCGGGGGAGTAGGCCCGCTCACCGTCCTGGGTGTAGGTGTCGGCGGCGTCGATCAGATACGCGGCCACCACCATCGGGTGCGCCGGCAGGGGAGTGTGCCCGTGGGAGAAACACCACGTGACGAAACGCTCCCAGTCCGAGGTGTAGGCGCGGCGGGTGTTCTCCGCCCGCGACCGCTGGATGGCACCGGCGATCCGCGCCGCCACCTCCTCCGGCAGCGCGGGCCCCGCGGAGGCTGTTACCGGCCCGCGCAGGGCCTCGTTCACCGGTTCGATCGTCACCGACGCAGGCTACCGGGGTGCACCGACATGCTGCAGAGCAAAAACGCGCTGACATGGGGTTTCGGCGGAGACGGTGCGATAATTGAAATTATCGCGACCAAGTGCTCATAAACCGTGAGTGACACGGGGCCATGCCATGGAGAGGGCCTAGAGTCCGGTTGTTGTAGGTTCTCGAGTTCGGTGTCAGCCTTCTCAATTTCATGTCAGCTGCTTGTCAGTGGCGCTTTGGTTTCTCAATTTCGTGTCAGGAGCCCAGCCCTAATCTCAGCATTCGCCCAGTTCAGGGCATCTTCGAGATCTTTCCCGGTCCGGCATGGTGTTGAGAAGCCGCAGGCAAACTCTGTCGCCAACTGACAAGTCGGGCGAGAACCTACAGTTGTGCGGTGGTCCATGGAGACTGTCCACTGCCAAATAATCTGAGGTATTGCCATCGCGTCCGAGGCACGTGCAGGGCTTCTGCCACAAAGATGAGGCAAGCATGGCTTGACCTGCGCATTTATTGGACTGCGCGCCCCATCCGGCGGACGGCTACCGCAAGAGTGTGGCAGGAAATCAGCGAGCCGCTCGGCCACATTGTTGAGGCATCCCAGGTCATCGAACCGCTCGTGCCTCGCCTCAAATGGCATCGGACAGAGACTCAGTCGGTGGGCTGGGCTATCTTCGCCGGGTGGCAAAACGAAACAGGCCGAGTAAGGCTGAGGATGCAGGATCGAAGTCGGATCTCAAGTGTTGCCGGCGAGCCCTCCGGTCGTTGGACCTCGTCGACTCCAGGCTCGATCTGGAAGCGTGGAGCCAGCAGGTCGGCAGGTACGTCGGCGAGGATGATATGAACGAATGGCTCGACAAGAGTGCCGGCCTCGATGCGGCATACGACTTCAGCTACAGCTCGTTTGAGCGGGCGATGCATTTCTCGGTGGGCTGGAGATCGTCGCCACTCATTGCTGAATGCGAGTGGATGCTGCCCCGGCTACGGGATGCCATCACACGCTCGGGCCATGACGAGCCATTCCTCGTGGAAATCGGAGCGGGAGCTGGGGCGGCCGCCGCTATCATCTCGGCGGCGCTGAAAGTCCCAGTGATCGCGATCGATTCGCATCCCATGACACTCGGGCTTGCCGAGCAGTTCGCCAGCCGCACAGGCGGAAGTGTCGAGTCACGTGTGGCCGACATCGCAGACCTGGCGGATGTGCTGAACGGCGCGGTTCCTGCGGCCGTGTTTGGTATGACAATCTACCGTCACATCCAGCCGCATTCCCACGGCAAGAGCTCATTCAGCGACTGGTCCTACATGCAGCAGCTCTTGTTGACCCATCGCGTGGATCCCCAGGTCGAACGCTTCATCAAGGCGCTTGCGGGTGCTGACCTGCTGCTGTCGGAAAGGACATGTAACGACTACTTGGCGGAGATCGCTGCTGGGCTGTTCCCCTTCGGATACGACATCCCGAAGGACGGCATCGCACGCATCGACGGGTCGACACCCGGCGACCCTACCATCGCCTTCGGACTGCACTTCACCACTGCAGACCTGCCGAAACGCAATCCGAATCTGTTGATCGAGATGTTCAGCCCACTGCCGCGACCGCACGGCTACTTCGAAACCGAACCTGGCAACAACGCTGCGGCAGAGGCACTTCGGTTGAGCCTGGAGCCCACCGAGTTGGTGGAGGCGACGGAGATCAACTATAGCAACGGCAAGGGCCGTCTGCGTCGAGAGGTATTCGAGTGGGGAGATGGCATGGTTGGCCAGTACTTCGCTGCGACGTCGGGTGCCCGCAGCTTGCGGATCCTCCACAAGAAGGACCTAGACGCCGCGCTTGAGCAGGTTCGTGCTGATGAAGCCGGCCTCGCGGAGTCGGGGGCGGCCAGTGTCGAGCCGTGCAAACTTGCTGCGCCACTCTGGGGAGGTCCGATCGACACCCTCAACAGTTCGTTGTCCGCCTCCACGTGATCTGTCCCTCATCGGTTTGTCGTCGGCGTCGATTGGCTCACTGGAGTCGGATGATCAGCGCACCGCGCCCAGTAATCGGTCGCCGCTGGCGCGTCAAGCAACCTTGCCGGGGCAATTCGGGAAGTCGGTCCACGTTCAGGGCGCGCCGGGCCAGCTCAAGGGGCCACTCCACACGATTAGGAACTGCCGCCTGAACGATCGACACCATGGGTGGCTCTGACATTATGCGGAGATGACGATGGACCACCTCTTCGAGGAGCAGCCGGAGCACTGGGGCCTGCGCGGCGACCCGTATGCGTGGGAGGCACTCCGGGAGCACCTGACTGGCGTTCCCATCCCCGGCGAGGACGCAGCGTTGGAGGGCTTGCTCCTTACTGCCTTCACCTCGGTCGTGGGTGTGGACTTGCTGACCGAGCCAGCGGAGAACGTGTATCGGGAAGAGTTCGCGCACGGCGGCATGTCTAGCGGTCACGTTTCTCTCCAGCTCTGGCGGGATTGCCTGCTTCCGCTACTGGTGAGTCGGGGGCGACTGGCCTGAGCGGCGGCGGGCGAAACGCTCGACCGGACGTGGCACCGACTGTCCTGATTGACTTGGGAACCCGTAGATAACGGCTCAACCGCATAACCGCAGGAAGAGGGGGTAGGGGGTAACCCCCTGGGTGCCTGACCTGCGGAGATGCCCGAATCGGGCTACACCCGCGGGGGGTCGCGGTTGCCCCGAAGGTTGGGACTAGCGCTGCTGGAGTCGAACGAGGAGCTGGTGCAGGTGGGCCACAGCGGCTCTGAACTGGGAGGACCCCAGCGCGAGGAGCCGGACGAGCTCCCTCCGGGCTATCCGTCCGGCTGGTGTGAGCAGTGGTGCAGGCTGGCTGATACTGACGAGGACTGAGACCAAGGCAGCAGTGGTGAGCGGTGCAGCTATCTGCCGGGGTCGCTATCGGGCACGTACTGAGCAGCTTGTGGAGCCGCCTCAGCTCACGCGATCTCGGAGAGATCTCCGGACACCACGGGAACAGGCACGTTGCCCCGCAGGGTCTCGAACGCCTCGGTGGCCGTCTTGCCCGCTGCCCAGAGTTTTTCGATCGCGAGGATGGCCTCCATGAGGCCGTACGTGAAGCTCTCGTCGTTCTTCGCGAACAGCTTGGTGTCGTCGTCGGTGTAGATGATCGTCCCGTCCGGGAACGTCATCCACCGTCCGGGACCGCTCAGCGGAACTGCCTCATAACCCCCGTCAACCCAGACGGCGGTATCGGCCTGGCTGATGAGCTTGTCTTCGTTGATCAATTGAGGGCCCCTTCGGGAAACTTCCTAGTCCGCTGATTCTATCTACCTACTTCGACCTGAAAAACGAGGCGGCTCGGTGAGTATGATTCGGCTGTTCTCGGCCGGTCGGGATTGGGTTGGCCACAGACTCCACCGATCGGCGCCTTTCACGCTGCCAGGGTGCTGATCTTGACCAGGTTGTGCGCCAGGACCCCGTGGCCGACCCAGATCTTGGCGCCTTCGGTGCTGTCGATGCGGGTGCGGTCCCAGCCGTATCCGCGTTTGAGGGCGCTGATCCTGCCTTCGACGCCGGTGCGCCACTTTATTGTTCGTCGGAACGCTGGGCGGTGTTCCTCTGCTCGCCGGCCAGCCGAGGGTTTGCCCTTGCGAGGGATCACCACGTTGCGCACGCCGAGGTCGCGGAGGTCGTCCTCGATAGCTTTCTCGCCGTAGCCGCGGTCGGCGGTGACCGTGCGTGGCGGGCGGCCGGCGCGTGTACGGACCCGATCCACGGCTGGTGTCAGTTGGGGTGCGTCGGCCGGGTTACCGCGTTCGACGCTGTGGTCCACGATCACGCCGTCGTCGCCTTCGACGAGCTGGGCCTTGTGGCCGAATTCGACTGGTTTGCCGAGTCGTCCCTTGGCGATGGGCCGGGCGTCGGGGTCGTGGAGGCTGACTCGCCGGGTGGCTCCGTCCGGGGTCTGCCCGGCCAGCCGCTGTCGGGTCTGCGTGGTGATCTGCCGGGTGGCGGTGACCAGGTCCTCGAGGTCGTTGATGGCGCGGGTGAGGCGTCCGCGCCGGCGTCCGGCGGCTGCGTCGTGCTCGCCCTGGGTCTTCTGGGCTGTGGCCTTGGCGCGTGCCCGGCGGAGCGCTTGTTTTGCGTTGGTTAGCAGCCGTTCGGCATCGGTGGCGGCGGTCTCGGCCAGGTCGGCCAGCTCCCCGGTCGTGCGCCGGACCGCGGCCAGGGCCTCGTCGCGGCCCGCGGCGCTGCGCGACCGCAGCTTGAAACCGATCGCGTGCGCACGCTTGCCCGCCGCACGGGATCGGTCCCGGACCGTGGTGCGGGTCGCTCCACCGGCGGCCTGGATCCGCTTGCCGGTGGCCGCGATCCGTCGGATTGCCTTGGCCAGCAAACCGGAGTCGGTGGGGTAGGACACGTTGCTGGGCACCACGGTGGTGTCGGCCCGCAACTTGGTGGTGCGCAGCACCTTTGCCTCGGTGGCCTTCGCCAGCAGCGCCTCGTTCAGCCCGTCCACCGCCGCCGCGCCGCAGCGGGTGGTCAACTTCATCAACGTGGTCGGGTGCGGCACCGATCCGTCCAAGGGAATCCGGCTGAACCGCCGCCAGGTGATCGAGTCGCTCACCTCGCGACACAGGCTCTCGAAGCCGAGTCGGTAGCGGAACTTGAGAAACATCAGCCGCAGGTAGATCTCCATCGGCGTCGACGGACGACCGATCCGCGGGTCGAAGTACGGAACGAACGGTGCGAAGAACGCCGGATCATCCAACAGCGCATCCACTCGCTCGAGCTCCGCGGGCAGCCGCAGCAACTCCTGCGGCAGCACCGACTCGAACAACGACGGCTGATCGCCTACGGTACGGAACACGATGGCCTCAATCCCTTCTATCCCAAGGGGTTGAGGCCATTGTCCCGTTTCAGGACCGGCTCATCACGCACCGCCACACCCCGACTTTTTCAGGTCGAAGTACCTAGCGAAATTTTCAGCGACCGCCATCAGGGCCTGATATTCAGTGCGGTTCTCAGGGCGGTCTCCGGTCTCGTCGCCGCACGCCGCGGCTGGCGGCTGATCACAGAGCCTGACCCGAACTCTCCTTGGTGCAGGCATCCTCGACGTTCGGCTCGCGACAATGCGTTTCGGTCCGGCCCGCTACCGCGGTTGTCGGAGGTACCGGTGATACTCGTGTGCACATCAGTCACACAGGTAACAGGAGAACAGACGCATGCGCTATCGACCCCGGGCCGCTCTTCTCGCCCTCGTGGCGGTCACCGTGCTCGGCCTGACCGGGTGCTCGGCCATCGCCGATGCGAATCCGGGAACCGGATCGATCGGGGATGCACTGGCCGGCCCGTCGGTGGGGTTTGATGCGGCGCCGGCGTTGGCCAAGCTCGACACCCTGGCGGTCAAGGGCCGCGCCCCGAAGACCGGGTACACGCGTGAGCAGTTCGGTCCGTCGTGGTCCGACGACAACGGGGTCGAGGGCGGCCACAACGGGTGCGACACCCGCAATGACATCCTGCGCCGCGACCTGGTGGACCTGACGTACAAGTCCAGTACCCGGGACTGCGTGGTGGCGACCGGCACCCTGCACGACCCCTACACCGGTACCACCATCGGCTTTGTCCGCGGGCAGGACACCTCCACCGCGGTGCAGATCGACCATGTTGTCGCGTTGTCGGATGCGTGGCAGAAGGGCGCCCAGCAACTGAGCCCGGAGCAGCGCCGCGACCTGGCGAACGACCCACGAAACCTGCAGGCTGTGGATGGCCCGACCAATTCGAAGAAATCCGATTCCGACGCCGCATCCTGGTTGCCGCCGAACAAGAGCTACCGGTGCACCTACGTCTCCCGGCAGATCGACGTGAAGGCCCTGTACCGGTTGTGGGTGACTCAGGCGGAGAAGGATGCGATGAGGCAGGTCCTGCACTCCTGCTGAGCAGCAGCCCGACCTAGTTTGGGTTCGACTCACGACGGCCGCGGTGGCCTTGCTGAGGTAGAAGCCGCGGCCTCGTCGAGCCTCCGGAACTGCCTTATAGCCAGCGGGATTGCGCTCAGTTCGCGCTTGTGGTCGTCGGCCGGGGTGACGGTTCAACTAAGTTGTGGCGAATCACTTATCGATGCATCAAAGCTGCGTACTCGCCGAGGGATTGCCTCAAATGCTCCACGTCGCTTTCGTATTCGCGAGGGGTATCGGCGGTATACAAGATGGCCAGGTCACGGCATACCCGGGCGCCGAGGCGTAGCTCGCCTAACAGCGCCGCGGCTTCTTCGGTCACTGGGAACTCCCTCAGGCGGTATTCGAAATCGACGTGCCGATCGGGATCGAGGCCGTAATTTTGTTTCATCCACTGCGAGAGAAGGTTAAGTGCAACCCTTGGCCGACGGCTAGCGTAGTCGCCATCGGAACGTTCGAGTTCCCCGCACACCTGGCTGTTCAGGATAGCGCGCTCGAGTAGATGATCGACCAGCGTTTGCTTGACGTCTGACTGTGTGTCGATGGGTCGCGGCACGGTGTCGAGAGTGTGCCTCGGTTCTTCGTCGCCGGTTGGCAGAGCATGTGGAAATTCCCAGGAGCATCCAAGCTCGCTCAGCGCTGGCGCGTTTGGGACATCTCGAAACCATGCGACGCAGGCGTCGGCAGCAATCGCGACATCGCGGGTGAGGAGGTATCCGTCGGTGCAATCGTCGAAGTAGTCATCGAAGTACCACCGGTCGACATCAAGACCCTCGACGACGTGAGAGTCGAACCTCAATCGGTTGAGCACCGTCCGCGAGCGGCGTACAAGAAGTACATCATCCGCTAGCACGTGCACCTGGGCGCACACCACCTGGTGCTCGACTTCGTCTACGGCCTCGTCTTCTTCATCGTCATACTGCACGAATTCGCGTGGGCCGAGATCGATGAGGAGTCCCATTGGTTGATCGGTGAACGACTCGACGAGCCAGGCAGTCATGCCGTCCCAGGTGGTGGACTCCGGTATCTTCGGGCTGCCAGTCACTGGTCCGCCGTCCGCGGGTCGGCTGACGCCGCATCGTATGGGCGAGCATCGGAATCGCGCATGGACTCCCTCTGTTTGTGGTCGCCGGGGCACGTATCGGGCTGACGTGCTAGTGAGCACAGTTTTACCAGAGCGACATGACAGTCATCTGCCTGCCAATCAGAGTTCTGGAGTCGGCAACCGATACACCACCCCGCGCGTTGATTCGGCCCAGGGCGAGCGCGCCCGACCAGCACACCGCTGCGTGAGTCCGCACTCGCCGTGTCACCCGTGACGCGGCATCAAACCCCTCGAAGAATCGCCTGGACGTGCGCGCAGTCAACGCGGTGCGCGATTACGGCACTCCTCATAACTCGCACCGGAGTTGAAGCAGTCATAGAAGCCCGACTGAATGTCGCCGGAAGTGGGAGGCTCCCCACAGAGGGTTCCACAGCGGAGGTAGTTCGGCGCAATGGAACCGTCTGGGTAGCGGCACACGTCGTTGTCACAGGTGTACTTGCGGGTGTTCGGGTCGATGGGCATCAGGTCAGGCGTATAGGCCCAAACGTAGGCGTCGGTGCGAGCTACTCGGCTGCAGTAGACGGTCCTTCCATCTGCCAGATGTCCTACTGCGTCACGATCGTCGCAGTAGGCGTTCAGGCTGACTTCGGGACCAGGAGGCACCGGTGCAGCGGAGAGGCTGTCAATCCAGGGAAAGGGTGAAGCAGTCGCTGGAGCAACGGATATGGCGAGGAGAGCCGTACATCCGAAGACGGCAGTCGCGAGTCGTCGCAAAACGCGCGGGTGGGGTACAGGTCGCAGCATCCGTGTTTCCTCTGGTCGTGATTTCCGCTGTTTCAATGTCAGGTGGGGCTCCCGACAAAAGGCTCCGCCGTCGACCGACGCCCCAGGCCAGACGACCCGCCAGTTTGGCACCACTCCCGCAGTCCGAGACTGAGTCCTACCAAGCGCGCCCAAGCTCTGGATCCTCACTGGGCTGTTCCGCCTCAGGCATCAAACCACAACGACTGACCGCGAAGTATCGGTTGTTTGAATGCTTCTTATAGCGACACCACGAAAGATTCGATTGCCGCAGGCAGCAGCTGATTGGGTTGTGGACCGCGGTAACGATCCAACTCGGAGTGGTTCGACTGCCGAGGTCTAACACCGCGAGTCGTTTCGCCATGAAGGCAAATTGTCCGGTTCAGATGTCACGCTGTCTGCGTCGAAGCGACGAGAAGTCGTGCTGCGACCACTGACCCCAGCAACGATCATCGCTGTTGGTGCCATGCCCAGCGATAGCAAGAAAGCAGCGGGGTACGACCGGCGGAGGCGCAACATTGCCAGGCCTCTGTCCGACCTCCGCCGCGCCCGCCGACCGCACCTTGGCCGACATCCGGATCGGCCGGCCCCACCTAAAAAACCCTAGGCGGATTGACGAGCGCATCCAGGCCGCCACTCACCGCTCGACGCCTACGCTTCGATGGGTACTAATCGAAGGAGAACGCAATGGATGACGACGGATTCCGCGCTGACCACGATCCGTTCCGGGAACAGCTGGACAACATCCAGCGTGATATCGAAATCCATGCACTCGACATGTCGTTCCACCTCTCCGGGATGCAGCACGCGAACGCCAGAGGCCGGAGAATGCTGCAGTGGCAGGGGCTGTTCGTCGTCCTGGCCGGTATCGGCGTGGCACTCAACTCGGCATACGGTGACTACTGGTGGCTCGCGTCGTGGATCTGCGCCATCGTCTCCTTTGGCTTCGGGGTCCCGCACGCCAAGTACATGAAAGAGTCGAGGAACGCGCACAAGGCGTTCGATGCGCTGGAGACGCCGGCTTCTCTCGTGCCCTTCTTGGACGCGATAGAGGAAGTGGAGAAGCCCCGGTGGTGGCGGCGTGTACTCGTGCCGCGGTGCCGCAACGCATAACGGTAGACCCGTGCCCGGCTCAGGATGGTGGCATGGCGGCGCGGGTGTCCATCGTTTCGGCAGGTCGGTTCGTTCGGTGATTTACTTGCGTCGCCTCGATCTCGTGCGGGGCCGCCGTATCCGGGGTGCCGGTCTTCTTCTTGCCGCGCCGCTTCGCGGCGGTGATCTCGGCGGCCCGCTTGCTGCGCAGTTCCGCCTTGCTGAACTGGTCGAGGGGCCGCCCGCTCGACTGCCCGCCATCCATCGCCCCCTGCTTCTTGAGCCGGTTCGAGACGGTCTGCAGGGACATGCCTGACGCCTCGGAGATTTGGTCCCAGGACCACCCCTCGAGGAAGACGGGCTTGAGGTAGGTGTCGATCTCGTCCTCGACCGCCGCCAGCTCGGCCCGCAGCGCGGTACGCCGCTCGCCCAGCTCGGTGAGCGCGTGGAGCTTCTTGCGGTCGATCCGCTTGCGTGTCGTGGTCATGTCCGCATCCTAAATGCGGCCCTCTGTGGGTGTAAGTTCGCTCTACCCTTACAGGACCGTGAGTGCCCTCCATTGTGATGTGTCTCCTCCGTGTGCGTCGTTCTCGTCGGCCGCCTTCGCCTGCCCCTTGAGGTGACCGACTTCGGGTCCGAGGGCGATCCCGAAGTCAGCGGATGCCTCCTGGTGCGGCAGTTCGATGAAGGCCTCATGATGAAGGCTGCGGTCCTCCCGGGACTATTCGGCGAGGCGCGAGAGAAATTCGCGGAGTGGGCGGAAGCCCGCTTTCTACGGTTCGCGGAGCACGGTCCCGAGCCGGATGGATGGCAGAAGACAAGCGACGGAGATTGGCAACTGTGGGGACGCCTGCAGCAAATGCCTAGCCTGGACTGAGAGGAGGTGTTGTGCGACAAATGGTGTGCGCCGATCCCGCCTGCAGTCACAGCGTCCTTTTGTCGCGGTCCTTATGTCGCGCAGGGCGGCGACTCCGCGGCCCTGCGCGACATCATTTAAGGGTCACGGCACCCAGAACACTCCAGTCCCCGCTATGATCTCGTGCCCGGTAGTCATCGAGGCAGTCACCGGTCCCGCACCCGTGAATACGCTCATAGACTCGTTGTACGGGACAGTCAGTACTCCAGCGGCGCCCGTCGCTAGGTTTCTCCAGTGCATCCAGTAAGTGCTTTCGCTATTGGGTGAGATGACGGGGAAGGTGACGGTGCCGGGTCTCTCACCTGCTATTGCCGTCGGGGTACTAGCGCATAGGTTGAGGATCGGGCCACACCCCGTAAAGAGGCCGTTGCTCCAGACGAGCGGAATCTGGAAGCTGTTCACAGTGGGCGCTGCTGACGCCGTGCTGGGTGAGATAGCTAGTGGTGTAGCCACCAGGGCGGCGACAGTGAATGCTTTCACGAGCGTGGACTTGAGCATGGTGTGAGCCTTTCGTTCACTGAAACGACTACTCAGACCCGCCCCGACGCAGATTGAGATCAACGGTAACTGCTATCTCATGGTCTCGTGCGGCGTTTGGAACTGGTGGAGTTCGTCCCCAGTCCCGGAATTCCGGCTCTACGTGGCTGAGCCACCGGGCGGATCCCCAGACCAGGACATGGCGGGCTCAGTCGCCCGATGCGGCCCGCAAGCAGGTCCGCCGGTACCGGCTGGTGTCGGAGCACCGGTCAGCCTGGACGGACACCGCTCGACACACCCCAGGCGATTCCGACCAGGTGGCCACGTAGAGCGTAACGGCCACGCCCACCGCTCGGCCGGGGTGGTCGCATGCAGCTCACGGGGACGAACCCGGGTACGTTCGCGCGCCCTACCGAGCACGGTATCGGCCACGTTCCCGTGAAAAACGCGCTGAGGTGCGGTTTCGGTGGAGACGGCGCGGGAAGCGGAATTCTCGTCACCGACCGCGCACAAAGCGGAAGTAAGCCGCTACGGGGCGTAGGGTAGGAGCCGCCCATGGAAGCTGTTGCTTGTTGTCGAGATGATGCAGCGAAGATTAACAAGCTGACCCCACTTGTTTAACAACTGAGACTTCCCGTCGGGATGTCAGTGGGGTGAACTGGGCTTTTCCCCATCTGCGTCAGCGGATTTTCCCACTCGATGTCAGGGGTCCGGGGCGTTGAGGTTGACTTGGGGAATGGGGCGGAGGAAGAGATTGATGCATCCGTCCTGGTCGAGGAGAGCAGCGCCGGATGCTGCCATACCAGGTCTGACTCGGCCCCTGACATCGAAACGGGAATCGCTACTGACACTCCGACGGAATTCTCAGGTCTGAGCTGCATCAATGCCTGAATGCGGCCACATTCGGGTTCGGGTTCTTGTTAGATTTACTGCTAATTCCCTGTCATCCCTGTAGGAGCGGGGTCTGTCAATGCTGGAGATTTAGCGGTTCGACCTCATATGCGGGCAGCGCCGAATGCGGGCCAGGGTCAATGCGGAGCGCCCGGAGCGTAGCGAGGACGAACGGCGTTGACGGTGGCCCGAGTCGGCGCAGAATCCGGGGGTGGTCGAATTCAGTGGACGCGGGTGGCTATGTGGGGTTGAGGCTTTCGTCTCCAACTGATGATGCATGGGTTGGGGTAGGCCGAGGCTCCTCGGCTACCGGTCATCCCTTCGCCCGGCACTCGCGGGCATGGAGCGGTGCGGTTACAACACGTGGGGTCAATCAAGCGGGCGACCACGCCGTCCGGGGGTCATGACAAACAGCGGCCACGCACGTGCTGCGTCCGAGGTGCTCATGCCGCCCGATCCCGGGCCAGGGCGCGGATATGTCCGTCGCGGAGTCCGTAGTAGACGAGCGTGAGCAACTTGCGGGCCGCGGCGACCTTGGCGATGTTCTTGCCGCGACGGGCTTCGATGCGGTCTTTGTCGGCGGAGATCTTCGCCGTCGTCGGATGTCGTTGGACGGCCTCGACCGCCGCCCACCGCACCAACTTGGAGCCCTGCTTGGTGATGTGACCGCGGTGCACGACCGTATCGGATTCTCGGTGCTTGGGGGTCAACCCGGCCCACGAGCACAGGTGCGCGGAGTCGGCAAACCGGTGCGCGTCTCCGATCTCGGCGACGAACACCGCGGCGAGGGTGGGACCGACGCCGGGCAGTTCCTGGATGGCCGTGTAACCGCGGTGACCGCCCAACTCGGCAGCGATCAGTCCGACGAACCGGGCCTCGTGTGCATCGAGAACATCGATGAGCTCGAGCAGCGAGATCACGCGCTGGGCATAGGGTCACCGAGCGGCACGCGGGCCAGCTTCGTGCGTCCGGCGACACCGAACAGGTCCGACACCGGGATCAGGACGCCGGCCTTGGCGAGCACGGCGTGTACCTGCGCTTTGAGTCCGGAGCGTAGTGCGACGAGCTTGGCCCGATAGCGCACCAGCTCGCGGAGCTCACGCACCGGTGGCGGGGCGATCCAGGCTTCGGGCAGTCGGTTCATCCGCAGCAGGTCCGCTAGATCACCGGCGTCACACACGTCGTTCTTGACTCTCCGGTACCGAAACCCTTTGACTCCCAGCGGGTGCGCCAGGTGGACCGTGGCACCTGCCGCCTCGAGGGTGTCGACGGCCCAGTACCAGCCGTAAGTGGCTTCGAGGACGACCTCGGGGTTCGGGCCGGCCTTCTCGATCTGCAGGCCCAACGCCACCGGATCGTTGACGATGCGTACTGCCGACAACTGTTCCCCCTCCGCCGTCTGGCGGACGATCACCGACCGTTGCCGGTGCAGATCGATCCCGACGACCTGTTTTCCGTCATACTCGCTCATAGGGGCCTCCTCCGTCGTGTTTGAAGTGACACCCCCAGCATTCGCCGGGAACCACGAGAGCGGGGAGGCCCCGCTCCTACATCGCATCAAGGGACACGCCTACATTGACGAGCGCAGACGGCATGCCCGGGATCGGCCAATATGCAGCGGCGTGTCCTGCCAATCTTCGTTGCATCTCGACAGCCACCTCCCGCGCACCACCTCGGTGATCGGGACCGCGGTGACGAGGGCGTCGCCGACTGTCTGCAGTATCTCGTCGGTCAGTCGGTCGCGCACCAGGTCCACGAGCGCGCTCGTGTCGGCGTACAGCGCGACCCGCAGCGCGGTGAGCGTTGCCTCGTCCCATGTGGTCGCCATCGAGGTTCGACGATAGTCCGAGGGCGGCCGCGGCCGAAGGAATTTCGGTCAGTACCGGTCCCGGTCGGAGGCTGCCGCTACCGTCCCGGCATGACGATCGACCAGGGCCAACGCCTCCGTGTGCTGCCCACGGCTGTTGTTACCGGCGCCGCAGTGTTCCCGGACCTGTCGGAGGCGGGTGGCGGGGTGGATCGGGCGGTCGGTGGCCGAGTTTCGGTCCGAGGGCACCGACGACGGTCGCTGCCGTGGATCCGCATCAAGTTGTTCATGGTCTGCCGGTTGATTGGTGGCTGACCAGAACCTGCCCGCTTCCCGGGGGTCCGCGAAGTGGCGGCGACGATGAGCCGCCGCACCTATGCGTCGGCGTGGCGGCGGTTCGAGCGATGCACCGCCCAGTGGCATATACCTCGTTGCCGGCGCATGCGGCGTTGCCGGCGCATGCGGCGACGGTGGCCGGCCTACCTCGTCGGCGGCGCCGACACCATCGGCCCGGACGGCGTTCGGGTGTATGCGCCGGCCACTGCCGCCTTGACCACATGGGTGGCCGCGATCGCCCATCACCACCGTGTAGGCCATGGATTCCCGATCGGGCAGAGGTCAGGACGGGACTATGAAATTCATGAGGCGGGGGCGGCGGTGCAGCGCGGAAGTGTGTAGCCCCTCGTCCCCCGCCGACGATGGGATTCGAGGCCTGATTGCGCCCAAGACCGGGTGGGTACAACACGCGAAGGCGGTGATCGTATGACTACCCACGACGAGATTCGGCACTGGATTGCCGAACAAATGCATCTCGACATCGACACTGCGGAACCGTCAGAACTCGCCAGACTCGACGCGGTGACCTCGGTGGCGGAAGCGGGGTACGTGCGCGCGCTGCTCCGCCGCCCCGAATACCGTCCTCGGGTCGGATGAGGCAGGCCTGACTCGTGGCCACCGGGGCGGCCCCGAGTCACCCCGCGCCCGGCGGACGGCCCCGAAGTGCCTCATTTGACCGCGGCCAGACCGGACCCGGCACCGCAACACCCCTAATCCGGTCGGCCTTGGCAACTATGAACCCCCCCACGTGCATGCGGTGAGGGGGGTCCCGATGGCCGAGGCTTGGCCGGGAACACGACAGGAGGCCCACCGAACAGCCGGTGAGCCTCCTGTCGACGAATCGACGTCAGGAACCGAACGATCCGGTTCCTCCGCCACCACCCATCATCGGGGCGAGGAGGGCGAGGATCTGCACGAGGCTCTCGAGAATGTCCATGATCTGAGTCCTTAAGGGATCGGGGTGAGAGGTGAGACAACGGCAGCGGCATGTCGATGGTGCTGAATACCGCCCACGGGTAGTTCATCGGCGAGGACCGTCGAGCCTGTTACAGGCCGGCCGATGAAGCGACAGACCAGCCGAAACCCCGGACGAGACCACGGTGAAGTCTGAGCGAGAACTCGGGGAAATACCCACCACCTCCGATCTGACCGGGCGGTCGCGTCCCGGGCGGAGCCACATAGGTGAGCACCGTGCCGGCAGCTTTCAGAACGCCCCCACCCACCCCTTGCGAGTGGGGGCGTTCTGCGCTTCGGGAGCGCTTCGCCGGACCGAGGTCGGGATGCCCGGTCCGGCGATCAGCCCCGTCACGTTGCGACCGATCCCCCGGATGAAGCACCACAACTCGGAAATGTGAGTCAGTACCGAAGAAATGGCAACGAGGGAGTCCGGCCACCACCACCTCCCTACGAGGCGGTGTCGAGGAACGTTAGACATCCGCAGTACTTTTCGGAAGCCTTTCCACCAAAATTCTTGGCAGGCTCACCGAGAATCATTCACGTGACCGACAGTGTGATCGCACCCGAACAATGCGTAGCGGGTGGCCACCTCGGCGACCTGGTATGCGGACGGGGGCGGAAAACCAGGTCTTCGATCATTGGCTCAGCGCCGGCCCTTGGGGGTGCTGCGCCCGCTCGAGGACCTCCCTGCGTCGCGCTCTCACCGGCTCTTCTTCGGGGTCCTGCACGGGCGCATTCTTCGGCGAGCTCGACGAACTGATCGAGGACCCCGACGAGCCGGAGAGGCCCTTCGCCTCGGTCTGCACCGCCCTGCCGCGCAGTAGTTCCCCGGCTGCGCAGTAGTTCCCCCGGCTGCGCAGTAGTTCCCCCGGCTGCGCAGTAGTTCCCCCGGCTGCGCTTCCTCGCTGCCGGATTTCGCCGATGACGGGCGGTACACACCCTTCTCGACAAGGCTTCGATACATCGGTGACCACACTGGGGCACGCGGCGACGATCACCGCCGACGCCGCCCCGGCGCGGAGGAGGAGCGGTCGCGGCACCGACTTCGGCGTCTTCGGTATACCTCGAAACAGGGTATTCGGTTTTGTATCTGAGACGAGGCGTAACCGGTACCCGATCTCATTAAAACAGTTTCCTGACGTGGGGTTGTCTCGGCGGCTCCGATGCTCGGGAACGGAAGGAACCACAGCTGGTGTTGTTGTCCGCTGTCAATCGAGTTGGCATACGCGACCTGTTGGGAATGCCAACTGTGTTGACGAGGAATCGAGACGTTGACGGACAGCGTAGTTGGCATTTCCGTAGCGATTTCGGCGGGTCCGCTACGAGCCGGTTGACCGACCGGGGCCGGGCAACCGCGGAGCTCTTATCCTCGGTGCAGGTGTGCGTCCCTGTAGGAGTTTGCCGACCACAGCGGCAAACCCTGACCTGGTCAACCCGTCCAGCAGGCAACAGATCTGGCGCTTCGCCGGCCGACACGGGGACAAGCGCAGCACCGCGTTTCTTCGGGTTGCTCTTTGAATCGCCCTGGATCGAGTGGAGACTCCGGTTCAGGCCACGTCGGGGGTTGAGGCAGCCGGGGGACGCTGTTCACGATAGCGGGCCTCGTACCAGGTCGGCGGGAGATAGTCGATCGACGAGTGCAACCGGTCCGCGTTGAACTTACCGAACCCACTCGGCTGTCTCCCGCCGGTCCCGATACATCCGGACGGCGCGGTCCTGGGTCTCGGCGTCGTACTTTCTCGGTGCAGGCATACCGGCATTCTCCTTGTCAGATCAGGAGTCTCCACCTCGTCCAGGACGGTTCGGTCTCGTCCAGGACGGTTCGGTAGGCGTGATTTCTCGTTTTGGGGCAGGCTGGGCGATGGGTCGGAGCATCGCGCCGCCGGCCGGGCTCAGCCGGGCTGGATTTGCATGACTACGGCCTTGGGTTCGGTGAAGAATTCGCGGCTGAAGGTGCCGCCTTCGCGGCCGATGCCCGAGTCGCCGACCCCGCCGAAGGGTGCGCGCAGGTCGCGGATGAAAAAGCAGTTGACCCATACGGTGCCGGCCCGCAGCGCCGCGGAGACCCGGTGGGCGCGGTGCACGTTGTCGGTGAACAGCATCGCGTTCAGGCCGTAGCGGGTGTCGTTGGCCAGCCGGATCGCCTCGGCCTCGGTGTCAAACGGGATCACCACCGCCACCGGGCCGAAAATCTCCTCGCGGCTGCAGCGGGCCTGCTGGCCCAGTCCGGTCACGATGGTGGGCAGCACGCCCCAGCCGTCGCCGGGGCCACCGGTGAGGATGGAGCCGCCTTCGGACTCAATGGTGTCGATGTAGCCGCGCACTTTGTGGTAGTGCTCCTGGGAGGCCAGCGGCCCGATCTGGGTGGCCTCGTCCTTCGGGTCGCCGACCACCATCGCCTGCGCGGCTTGGGTGAACCGCCGCAGGAATTCGTCGTAGATGTCGCGCTGCACGTATAGCCGCGATCCCGCCAGACACACCTGGCCGGTGTTGGTGAAAATCGCCTTGATGGACCACTCGACGGCGACGTCGAGGTCGGCGTCGGCGAACACCACGTTGGCGCCTTTGCCGCCGAGTTCCAAGCTGACCGGTGTCAGGTTGCCGGCTGCCGCCTGGGCGATGATCCGGCCGGTGCCCGATTCACCGGTGAAGGTGATCCGGTCGACATCGGGGTGCTCGGTGAGCGCCTGCCCAACAGAGTCGGGTCCGTAGCCGTGCACTACATTGAGCACCCCCGGCGGCATACCGGCTTCGAGCGCAAGCCGCCCGAGAATCGTGGCCGAAACCGGGGTGTCCTCGGCCGGTTTGAGTACCACGGTGTTGCCCCACGCCAAGGCCGGGGCGATCTTCCAGGTCTCCAGCATCAGCGGGAAGTTCCACGGCGCGATGGCCGCAACCACCCCGGCCGGCTCGAAGCGGGTGTAGGTGTGGTGGCCGCTGTCCATGGGCAGCACCTCAGCGGTGGCCAGCCGCGCATGATCGGCGAAGAACCGAATGTTCGCCGCCGCGCGGGGCACGTCGTTGCCGCGGGCTTGGCTGATCGGCTTGCCCATATCGCGGGTGTCGGCCATGCCCAGCTCGTCGGCGTGCGCCTCGATCAGGTCGGCTAGCCGGTGCAGGATGCGGCCCCGCCCGTCGTAGCCCATCCGCGGCCACGGCCCTTCGTCGAAGGCGCGCCGCGCCGCAGCCACCGCGTAGGCGGCATCGGTGGCGTCACCCAAAGCGATCTCGGCCCACTGCTGACCGGTGTAGGGGTCGATAGAGGCGAACGTCGCACCGGAGGCCGATTTGACCTCCGCCCCGTCGATGATGTGCCCGAAAAACTCCATGCCGATTAAGCCTCCTTGGTCGTTGTCGATGTCGTCGCGGCCCGTTCGGCCAGGGTCACCCCACCGGCCGACCAGTGCGTGGCCGGGACTTCGCGCACTACCACCCGGATATTGGTCTCCGGCGCGCCGATGGCCCGATGCACCGCGGTGTGCACCTCGGCGAGCAGCGCCCGGATCTGCTCGGGACGGCGCCCCTCGGCGAGCGTGATCTCCACCAGCGGCATCATTGACACCTCAACGTGACCGAACCCAGGTTGGAAAAGTCGGCACTGACGGTACTGCCCGGTTCGACGAACACGGCATCGGTCATCCCCCCGGTCAGCACCACCCAGCCCGGCTCCAACGCCTGCTGCCGCTTGGACAGGGCGTTGGCCGCCAACGCCAATGCCTCCCCCGGATGGCCCTGCACCGCGGCGCCGGTGGCGGAGTCGACGACTTCACCGTTCACCGACAGTAGGCACGCCTCCAAAGCAAGATCCATGTCGTCGGGCCGGCGGGCCACGCCCCCGACGACGAACCGCGCCGAGGAGGCGTTATCGGCCACCACATCGGGCAGGGTGAACTTGAAATCGGTATAGCGGCTGTCGATGACCTCCAGCCCGCCGTACACATGGGATACCGCCTGCATCGCCCGCGCCGCGGTGACGCCGGGTCCGGCCAGTCGCTCGCCGAGCACGAACACGATCTCCGGTTCCACCCGCGGATGAATCAACTGCTCGACGACCAGCGGCGCACCGGCGGTCAGCACCATCCGATCGGTCAGCCACGCCGTCGACGGCGAATCCACCCCCATGCGCCGCTGCTTGGCCCGCGAGGTCAGCCCGAGCTTTACTCCGACGATGTGCTGCCCCGATTCCACTTTGCGGCACAGGATCTCGTCCTGCACCTGGTAAGCAGTGGCCAGATCCAATTCAGGCCACTCGGCAGTGATCGGACCGCGATCAACACGCGCGGCCTCCGCGTCCAGCAGCACCGCCGCCGCCCGCGCCACATCCCATACGTCGATTCTCTGGCCTTCCTCGTTCATCACGACCTACCTCATTTCTTCCGGGGGAGCGCGTGCACGCCCATGGCCGCCGTGGTGATCTGCGCTCTAGATGTTGCCGCCGACGGGTAGTGGTCCGGTGGCGCGCACACGGAAAGACACTCCGGCCCGGGGGCGGTGTTGTTGGAAGCTTCACCCTGCCAACACGGCACGCGTCGGCAGCTGGCGCTAGGGCTGCTCGCCGGAACCACCCTGAACGTGTGGTTCCCGTGGATGTGCCGGTGTCGCCGTAGTGTGGCCGGTGCGTTTGGGTCGGGATTGTCCGCACTGACCGGCGATGAGGACAATGTGCTCGACCTATGACTTGGGGTGGTCATCGAGTCCCGCCGTGGTTTGTGAATTTGGCCGTGACCGAGCCCAGCCCGCCGAACACGGCGGTGACCACATCGCCCGCGGTCACCGGCACCGCCGCTGTGACCGAGCCGGGCAGCACCACATGACCGGCTTCGAGTACCACTCCGCGCGGTCCGAGGGTGTTGGCCAACCAGACCAGCGCGTTGAGCGGCGAGCCCAGGACCGCGCCGCCGGCGCCGCTGCCCACGAGTTCCCCGTTGCGGTGCAGCACCCCGCCGACCAACCGGACGTCCACCTGAGCCAGCGGAACGCCGGTGCTGCCCAGCACCACCGCGCCCGAGGAGGCGTTGTCGGCGACGGTGTCGACCAGCTTGATCTTCCAGTCCCGGATCCGGGAGTCGATGATCTCCAGCGCCGGGGTTACGAACGCCACCGCGGCCATCGCCTCGGCGACTGTGACTCCCGGCCCGGCCAGCGGCTTGCCGAGTACGAACGCGATCTCGGGCTCCACCTTGGGCGCGAGGAACGCCGACGAGTCGATCGGCTGGGATTCAAGAAAGAACATGGTGTCGGTGAGGTGACCGAAGTCGGGCTGATCGACCCCGATCTGGCGCTGCATGACCGCGGAGCTCAAGCCGACCTTGTGGCCCTTGATCGACGCGCCTTCGGACAGCCACCGCTGCACCTGGCCCACCTGAATGGCGTACGCGTCGTCGACGGTCAGCTCGGGAAAGTGGTCGGTCAACGGCTCGATCGGCTCGCCGCTGCGATAGGCGGTCAGCAGTAGGTCGATCGCGCGGGATCGGGCCTCGGTCGTCATCGTGCGCCTCGCTTGTGGTGGTCGTTGGCGGCGGGGCTTGCCGCCCTGTTGGTGTTGTGCGCCGATAGGCACGGGTCACACCGTTTGCGCGATCCCGGGGTAGCGGGTGGTGAACCGGTCGGCGTAGAAATGCTCGATGTCGGTGCGGATCTCGCCGATAGCGGTTTCGAGTGCGTCGATCATCGCCGGCGGGCCGCAGGTGTATACGTGGCTGTCGTGCAGGAACTGGCCGGGCAGCTTGTGCACGGCGTCGGTGACCATTCCACGGGCACCGGTCCAGGTCGATTCCGGTGGCTCCTCGGACAGGACGGCGCGGAATTCGAATTCCGCGTTCCAGTTTCGGCGCAGGTCCTCTATTTCGGCCAGGCAGTATAGGTCGCGTTGCGTCCGCGCCCCGAACAGCAGGACCGCTTGACGCGCACAGCCCCGGCGGGCGGCGTCTTCGAGCAGCGCCTTGATCGGTGCCAGCCCGCTGCCGCCGGCGACGAAGAGCAGGGGCTGCTCAGCGGGGCGTAGCCAGAGGTCGCCGAACGGGCCGGCCAATTGCAGTCGGGCGCCTTCCCTGCCGGTGTCGAACAGCCAGTCGCTGAATTGCCCTCCTGGCACGTGGCGGACGTAAAAGGTGGCGCGGCGCCGGTCGGTGTCGTCGGGGGCGGTGGCGAAGGAGTATGACCGGGGGCCGGTCAGGCCGTCCATCCGTAGTTCGGCGTACTGGCCGGCGGTGTATTCCAGGTCGTGGTCGAGCGTCACGACGATCTCGGCGATGTCGTGGGTGAGGGCGCGGTGCGCGCTGATCACCGCGTCGGTGTGGACCAGGGGGTGTTCGGGCATGTCCGCGAGCCCGGCGACGTCGAGTTCGATGGAGGTGCGAGCGATGCTCTGGCAGGGCAGGATGTAGCCGTCGCGCAGTTCTTGCGCGGTCAGGGCGATGGCGGAATCGACGATTTCGCGGACTCTGCCGTGAACGAGTTTGGATTTGCAGGTTCCGCAGGTGCCGACGGTGCAGCTGTGCGGGAACGGGATGCCGGCAGCCAGGGCCTCGTTGAGGATGGAGTCTTTGCCCGGCACCTCGAATGCTTTGTTGGTGCCGGCAATGGTGGCGGTGCGTGGTCCCTGACTGTTGCTGCGGGAGAAGAGTTTCATGGGGGGTTGTCCTCGGGGCAGTGGCCTGGGGTTGGCGGGTGGGTTATTGCTCGTTGGCCAGGAACGCCGCGACCAGACGGTTGAAGGACGCAGCGTGTTCGATTTGGGTCCAGTGCCCGCATTTTCCGAACATGTGCAGTTCGGCGTTGGGGATCAGCTCGAACAGTCGCCGCGAGGTGTCAGGCGGGATGACCTGGTCTTCGCGGCCGTGCACGATCAGAGTTGGACACGGGATGTGACGGATGGCGTCGTCGTCGGTGATCATCGCGTCGAGCCAGCGCTGGCGGGGCGCGGGGAACATCGCCGCGTAGGACTCGTGGAAGCCCGGTTGCACGCTGGCTTGATAGCGCGCGGCCGCCAGGTCGTCGGTCATCAGGTCGCGGTTGTAGGCGAAGAAGTCCAACACCTGGTGCATCGCCGGCACTGAAGGCTGATAGCCCCACACCGCGTCGAGGCCCTCGGTGATCGGGAAGGGGATCCCGGCGCTGCCCATCAGCACCAACCGCTGCACCTGGTCGGGATGTCGGGTGGCGATGCGCAGCGCCAGCGCACCGCCGAAGCTGTTGCCCACCAATGCATACGACGTCAGTCCGAGCGTGTCGAGAAATGCCTCGATGTGGGCGATCCAGTTGTCCATGGTGTAGTCGTGCCCGTCGGGGCGTTGGGTGTAGCCGAAACCGACGAGGTCAGGCGCTAGGACGTGGTGGGCTGCGGCCAGGGCGGGGATGGTCAGTCGCCAGTTGGCGTAGGCCGACACGCCCGGGCCGGAGCCGTGCAACAGCACCACGGGTGCGGCGGCGGGGTCGCCGGCGGCCAGATAGTTGGTCCTGATTGCGCCGGCGTCGACGGTGGCGCCGATGGCGGGGTTGGTGGTGTCGGTGTTGGCGGTCATCTCAGGGTTGTCCGTTCTGGCGTGCGAGGTCGAGGGCGACGTCGACGATCATGTCTTCTTGTCCGCCGACTAGCCCGCGGCGACCGACTTCGAGCAGGATGTCGCGGGTGTCGAGGCGGTATGTCGATGCGGCGTGTTCGGCGTGGCGCAGGAAGCTGGAGTACACCCCGGCGTAGCCGAGGGTGAGGGTTTCGCGGTCCACTTGAACGGGCCGGTCTTGCAGGGGCCGCACCAGATCGTCGGCGGCGTCTTGTAGGGCGAACAGGTCGCAGCGGTGGCGCCAGCCCAAGATGTTGGCCACGGCGATCAACGGTTCAATGGGGCAGTTGCCGGCGCCGGCGCCCATCCCGGCCAGCGAGGCGTCCACGCGGGTGACACCGTTTTCCACGGCGACAACGGAATTGGCCACGGCCAGGGAGAGGTTCTGGTGGGCGTGGATGCCCAGTTCGGTGCCGGGTTGCAGGATGTCGCGGTAGGCCCGTACCCGGTCGCGGACTCCGTGCATGGTCAGCCGCCCGCCCGAGTCGGTGACGTAGACGCAGTGGGCGCCGTAGGATTCCATCAGCTTGGCCTGCGCAGCCAGCGCATCCGGTGCCGCCATGTGGCTCATCATCAAGAACCCGGACACGTCCATGCCCAGGTCGCGGGCCTTGGCGATGTGTTGGGCGGCGACGTCTCCCTCGGTGGCGTGGGTGGCGACCCGGACCGAGGTGACGCCGAGGTCGTGGGCGCGCTCGAGCTGGCTGATGGTGCCGATGCCGGGGACGAGCAGGGTGGTCACGCGGGCACGCTTGACCGCGCCGCTCACCGCGCCGATCCACTCGGCGTCGGTGTGTGCCCCGGGCCCGTAGGTCAGGCTGGTGCCGGCCAGCCCGTCGCCGTGTCCGATCTCGATGGCGTCCACGCCGGCCGCGTCGAGGGCGGCGGCGATCGCGCTGACCTGCTCGAGGGTGTAGCGGTGCCGCACGGCGTGCATGCCATCGCGCAACGTGACGTCCTGGATGTACACCCGGGGTCCGCCGTCCGGGTCGGTGAATGCTGTCATCGGAGGCCTTCCGTTGGCTGGATACGGTTGGTGAGTTCGACGGCGGCGAGGCGTTCGGCCACCCGCAACGCGGCCGATGTCATGATGTCGAGGTTGCCGGCGTAGGCGGGCAGGTAATGGGCCGCGCCTTCGACCTCCAGGAAGACGCTGACCTGGGTCCGGTCGGCCGGCTGCAGGTCCGGGTTGAGTGTGCGCACATCATCGGATGCCGTGCGGTCGCTGAACTGCACCTGCTGTTTGAGGCGGTAGCCGGGAACGTAGCCGGCGACCTCGGCCACCATCTCGTCGATGGATGCGCAGATCTTGTCCCGCATCCCCGAATCGAGGCGGTCGGTCAGGCACAACACGGTGTCGCGCATGATCAGCGGCGGCTCGGCGGGATTGAGAACAATGATCGCTTTACCGCGCTGCGCGCCGCCGACGAGTTCGATCGCCGCGGAGGTGGTCTCGGTGAATTCGTCGATATTGGCGCGGGTGCCCGGCCCGGCTGACTTCGAGGCGATCGAGGCCACGATCTCGGCGTAGTACACCGCGGTGACCCGGGCGACGGCGGCCACGATCGGGATGGTGGCCTGCCCGCCGCAGGTGACCATATTGACGTTCGGGGCGTCGAGGTGCTGCTCGAGATTGACCGGCGGCACCGTGAACGGACCGATCGCCGCCGGAGTGAGGTCGATGAGCCGGCGGCCATAGGGGGCCAGCGCCTCGGCGTTGGCGATATGCGCTTTGGCCGACGTCGCATCGAAGACGATGTCGATGTCATCGAAATGCGGCATACCGATCAGGCCGGCGACCCCGTCGGAGGTGGTCGGGATGCCCAGGCGGCGGGCCCGTGCCAGACCATCGGAGTCCGGATCGACGCCGACGAGGGCGGCGACATCCAGCACGGCTGACGTCCGTTTGACCTTGAACATCAGATCGGTGCCGATGTTGCCGGATCCGATGATCGCGACTTTGGTGGTCATCCTGAATGTCCTTTCCCAGGCCCGCAGTGCGGGTGTCGGCTCGGTGAGGTGGCGAGCGTTGTCACGTCCCAGCCGTCACAGTTCGGGTGGTCCGACCCACACACAGGGCGCAGGCGTTGGTGGTGCCGATGCGTTGCCGCAGATGTGACTCGAGATGCGCGAGGACAGCGCCGGCGGGTTGTTCGCGCGCCGCGAAGGGGTAGTCGGTGCCCAGCACAACGTGGTCGTCACCGAAGCGGTGCACCGCCAGTCGCAGGCTCGCGTCGTCATAGGTCAACGAATCGCACCACAACCGGCGCGCCGTCTGAGAGATCGGCCCGCCGGTTTCGGCGGCGGTTGTCAGATGTTGCCCGCGGTCCAGACGTGGCAGCAGGGCGGGAAGCGCACCCGCTCCGTGCGCAAGGACGATGCGCGCTGCGGGCGCGGCCTGCACGACGCCGGAGGACAGCAGCGCAGCGCCGGCGGCCGCGGTTTCGGTGGGCATGCCCAAGCCGAACGCCAACCCCAGCTTGGTCGCACGCGGATCAAGGTCGCGGTCGACCGGGTGAATGAAGATCACCGCAGACAGTGACGACGCGGCGTCGAAGAACGGCGTGAACTGGTCATCGGTGAGTTCGAGTTCCCCCACGCGGGTGCCGATCTCGACGCCGACGAATCCGAGCTCGGTCACGCACCGGGTCAGTTCCGTGACGGCGAGTGCTGGGTCTTGCATCGGAACCGCGCCGAGGGCCACGAATCGGCGTGGCGCCGCAGCGACCATGGCGGCCAGAAAGTCGTTCTGGACGCGCGCCAATTCCGCGGCTCCGGGCGCGGGCTGGTCATGGCACAACGTCACCGGGATCGGGGAAAGAACCTGCACGGCGATGCCTTCACGATCCATATCGCAGATCCGCGCCGCCGTCGACCAGCAGGTGTCGTCGATGCTGCGATACACCCGGTCACCGAGGACAATCTGGGCGCTGCGTTCACCGGTGCGCTCGACCCGGGGAAAGCGCCCGGCGTGCGTGGCCCCCACGTCGGGCAGATCGGGGTCGATCGCGTGGGTGTGAAAATCGATCATTCCCGGGGCAAGACCCGCGAGCCGCTCCGACCGCACCGTCGGCTGTGCCATCACACTCGATTCCTCGTAACTGTTATGCGACCCCATGGTGGGGTAGTGGGCCGGGTCAGGGATGGTAAAGGGCGAAGACCTTGTTGGAATTGAACACGTCGGTCTCGACGAACTCTGTCCAGGACGGTCTCGGAGTTCCGAGTGCTTCCATGGCTCCCAGAAGCGGGAACCAGTTGAGCAGTTCCTGCTGGCCCGATTCCTCCAGATCGGTCACCGACACCGCACGCCACGCGTCGACATCACCGGCGGTGAGTCGCTGGTACAGGTGCCGGTCGGTGGCCGTGTCGGGCCGCAACCGCCAGGTCTTGTCACACAAGAAGGCATGTGACCAGCTCGACGAAGCCACCAACGCCACCCGCCACGGCGACTCGGCCATGATCTGGCCGACCGCCGCGCCGACGGCCATCATCCGGGCCGGATGCGGCGAGGGCGGATCGAGTTCCCGGATGTCGTCGACCCGGCTGGCAAACCCCTGATAGCTGATGACCCGGCGCCCGTAACAATTGATGGGAAACGGGATGACGGGATAGTCGAAACCCGTGCGGTGGTAATCGAGATAGAGGATGGCGTTGAGGAACGCGTGGGGCAGGCCCGGATGGTGCAGCGGCTGATACGCGTAGGCGGCGTCGATGCCGCGTTCGAGCAACGAACTCACCAGGTGCTTGGCCACGTCTCGGCGGCCCCGGACCTTGAACACCGCCGTGTCGGCGGCCTCGCCCCACACGTTGGGGCGGTCGACCATGTCCGAGGAGTGATCAGCGTGCGCCCAGGGCCGGACTTCCATGTCGTCGTAGGCCTGCACCGAGAACGGGGGAATGATGTCCTCGCGGAAATTCTCGTACTGGTCATCGCCCCAGATCAGCACCACGTCTGGAGCGAATTCGTCGAGGGCGTTGCGGGCACGCTCGAAACCGGCGACCAGGGAGGCACGATGAGCCGCGGCGGCCGACCGCCCTTCGTCGGAACCCCACTCCCGCCGCATTAACTCCGGCCAATTCGCTGGATCCTTCTCCGCGGCGGGAATGCCCGGATCCTGGAGGGCCTTGCGCAGCAGGCCGGCCATGTCCTCGTCACGGCCACTCAGCGGCGGATAATGCGACAATCCGATTCCCAGCACCTCACCCATGACCAGCCTCCTGTCGTCGTCGTGCAGCTCGAACCGAGTAGATCCTCTTGGCGATTGATAGTACAGTGATATAAATATCTCGGTCAATACGCATCGTGTTAGGGTCGGCGGACGGCTTTCACCTCAGGGAGTGCAGTGAGCGCGAGATCATCAGGAGAGGCGGGCAAAGATGACCCGTTTCGGTTGTCGGTGGCCGAACAGGTCGCCCGCAGCGCCCGTGAAGCCGGTGACGATTTCGACCCGGAGTCGTTGACGGTGATGTTGCTGCTTTACCGCGCGGTGGCGGCGGTGGACCGCACGCACGCGGCCGAGCTGGGTCCGCACAAACTCACCTTGAGCCAGTTTCAGGCGCTCAGCGCGTTGCACAGGGCGCAGGGGCCGGTCACGATGGGTGAGCTGGCCGAGTTGCTGTCGGTTCGGCGCGCCAACCTCACCGGGCTGATCGACACGCTCGCGCGGCGGTCGCTGGTGCAGCGGGTGCTCAACCCCGGCGACCGGCGGTCGTTTCTGGTCGAGATCACCCCGGCCGCCGAGGCGTTTCTGGCGCAGTTCCTGCCCCACCATTGGCGCTACCTGCAGGCGCTGACCAGCGGGTTGACCAGCGATGAGCTACGCCAGCTGGCGCAGCTGCTGGACCGGCTGCGGGCCTCGGTCGAAGCGGCCCCTCCGTGCCCGTCCCCGACCCCGCCGCTGGCCGCGGTCAACAACAACGGCCAAGGCCACGTGCTCGAGGGTGCCGTGGTACCGGTGCCGCCGCCCTCCGGGCGCTGACCGTCGCCGCACCGACCCCCTAGCCGAAACGATTTCCTGGAAAGGCCCTGTTATGGCGTATGTGATCACCCAGAGCTGCTGCAAGGACACCAGCTGTGTGTCGGTATGCCCGGTGGATTGCATCTCGCCGGTTCCCGCGCCGGGGGAGGCCACCGCCGCCGACATGCTCTACATTGATCCGGCGGCGTGCATCGATTGCGGTGCATGCGTCCAGCAATGCCCGGTCGGCGCCATCTACCACGAAGACGAGTTGCCGCCGCAGCAGCTGCGGTTCCGTGACATCAACGCCCGCTACTTCCGGGAACATCCCCTGGCGGGCGATCAGCCGGCCCCGCGCCGTGACCACCCCCCGGTACGGCCCGGTGCGCTGCGCGTGGCGATCGTGGGCTGCGGCCCCGCCGGCTGTTACGCCGCCGGGGAGTTGACCCGCATCGCCGGCGTGGAGGTCGATATGTTCGACCGGCTACCGACGCCCTACGGACTGCTGCGCGCCGGGGTGGCCCCCGATCATCAGCACACCAAGGCCGCCGCCGAGCTGTTCGACACCGCACTGGCGCATCCCCGCCTGCGATGCCACTTCAACGTCGAGGTCGGCCGCGACCTCACCCACCAGGAGCTGCTCGAACACCATCACGCCGTCATATACGCCACCGGAGCGGCCACCAGCGCGGACCTCGGGCTCGCGGGTGAGGAGATGGCGGGCAGTCACGCCGCCGCCGAGTTCGTCGGCTGGTACAACGGCCACCCCGATCACGCCGGCGCGGTCTTCGACCTGTCCGGCCCGCGGGCGGTGGTCATCGGCAACGGCAACGTGGCGTTGGACATGGCCCGCATCCTGCTGACCGGCCCCGATGAGCTGGCCCGCACCGACATCGCCCAGCACGCGTTGGACGACTTGGCGGCCAGCCGGATTGGGGAAGTGGTGATCCTGGCGCGCAGGGGACCGCGGGACGCGGCGTTCTCGGTGGCCGAGTTCCTCGCCCTGACCACCATCGAGGGCATCGACATCGTCATCGACAGCGACGATCTGTGCGCGCAGCCCGACGACGATCTCGACCGCACCCTCAAATTGGAAATCGCCCGCGAGTGCGCCCAGCGCACACCGAATCCCGCCAACAAGAAGATCGTGTTCCGGTTCGGGGTCTCCCCGGTCGAGTTCCTCGGTGAGGGCCGCGTCCAGGGCCTGCGAATCCAGCGGCACAGCGGCCAGACGGAGATCATCGACACCACGCTGGTGCTGCGCTCGATCGGCTACCGCAGCGCCCCCATCCCCGGTGTCCCGTTCGACACGGTCACCGCCCGGGTGCCCAACGACCACGGTCGAATCCTCGACCACGACCAGCACGGCCGGCCCGTGCCGGCAAGCTACGTCACCGGCTGGCTCAAACGGGGACCCCGCGGCGTCATCGGGACCAACCGCGGCTGCGCCGAACAAACCGTGGCACAGCTGTGGGAGGACTTCGACGCGGGCCTGCTCGACCGCGATCTCGCCGACCGTGACGCACTGCCGCAGCTGCTGAGCAGGCGGGGAGTCGAAGCAGTGGACTGGCAAGGCTGGCAGGCGATCAACACCGCCGAGCAAAAGCGCGGCGCCGAGACCGCACGACCCCGGATCAAATACGTTCACCTCGCCGAAGCGCTCGCCGCCGCCAGAATCTGAACCACACCACCGTTCTGGCCGCCGCCCGCCCGCGAGCCGGGGCGGCGGCCTTGCACGGTCCTGTGCTCGCGACATCGGCCATCACACAGGTCGATCGTTTCCCGGCGCCCCACTCTTGCCGAGTACCGACCATCCCCTTTTAGTTTTGATAGTTGACTATCCGGTGTTGTAACCTTTCTCGGTGGCCGAGTTCCTCGCCCTGACCACCATCGAGGGCATCGACATCGTCATCGACAGCGACGATCTGTAGGGGTCTCCCCGGTCGAGTTCCTCGGTGAGGGCCGCGTCCAGGGCCTGCGAATCCAGCGGCACAGCGGCCAGACGGAGATCATCGACACCACGCTGGTGCTGCGCTCGATCGGCTACCGCAGCGCCCCCATCCCCGGTGTCCCGTTCGACACGGTCACCGCCCGGGTGCCCAACGACCACGGTCGAATCCTCGACCACGACCAGCACGGCCGGCCCGTGCCGGCAAGCTACGTCACCGGCTGGCTCAAACGGGGACCCCGCGGCGTCATCGGGACCAACCGCGGCTGCGCCGAACAAACCGTGGCACAGCTGTGGGAGGACTTCGACGCGGGCCTGCTCGACCGCGATCTCGCCGACCGTGACGCACTGCCGCAGCTGCTGAGCAGGCGGGGAGTCGAAGCAGTGGACTGGCAAGGCTGGCAGGCGATCAACACCGCCGAGCAAAAGCGCGGCGCCGAGACCGCACGACCCCGGATCAAATACGTTCACCTCGCCGAAGCGCTCGCCGCCGCCAGAATCTGAACCACACCACCGTTCTGGCCGCCGCCCGCCCGCGAGCCGGGGCGGCGGCCTTGCACGGTCCTGTGCTCGCGACATCGGCCATCACACAGGTCGATCGTTTCCCGGCGCCCCACTCTTGCCGAGTACCGACCATCCCCTTTTAGTTTTGATAGTTGACTATCCGGTGTTGTAACCTTAAGCTGCTTTTACTGTGAGCTGTCGCACACTCCATATCGGGGGTATGCGGGGTCCCTGCTTCATTGGTCAAAGGAGACGAGATGACGTTGGCGTATGATGCGCTGTTCATCGGTGGTCAGTGGGTGCCGCCGGCCGAGAACAAGCCGATCACGGTGGTGTCGGCCAGCACCGAAGAGCCGCTAGGGCAGGTACCCGAAGCCAGTCGGGCAGACGTCGACGCGGCGGTCGCGGCGGCGCGGACGGCGTTCGACGACCCGACGGGCTGGTCGCGGTGGGAACCGGCGCGGCGCGCCGAGGCGCTGCAGAGCCTGGCCACCGCCCTGGACAAGCGCTCGCAGGAGATCGCGCAGCGAGTCAGCAGCCAAAACGGCATGCCGATCGCGGTGTCTCAACAGCTGGAAGGGGTGTTTCCGGCCACCCTGTTGCGCTATTACGCGGGCATGGTGGCCGACCGTGAACCCGAGGAGAGGCGTCCAGGTTTGTTCGGGGGGACCACCCTGGTGCGGCGCGAGCCGATCGGCGTGGTGGGCGCGATTGTGCCGTGGAACTTCCCACAGACACTGGCCGCCTTCAAGTACGCGCCGGCGTTGGCGGCGGGCTGCACCGTTGTCATCAAGCCCTCTCCGGAGACGGTGCTCGACAGCTATCTGCTGGCCGAGGCCATAGAAGAGGCCGAGCTGCCGGCCGGTGTGGTCAACATCGTCACCGGCGGCCGCGACGTCGGCGCGTATCTGGTCTCCCATCCCGGGGTCGACAAAGTCGCCTTCACCGGATCGACCGCCGCCGGCCGCCAGATCGGCGAAACGTGCGGGCGGCTGCTGCGCCCGGTCACCCTGGAGCTGGGCGGCAAATCCGCGGCGATCATCCTCGACGACGCCGATCTCGATCTAGGGGCCGTCGCGCAGAACCTGTTCGGCGCGACCCTGCTCAACAACGGCCAGACTTGCTACCTGTCCACCCGGATCCTGGCGCCGCGCAGCCGCTACACCCAGATCGTGGACACCGTCACCAGCTTCGTCGAGAGCCTGACCGTCGGCGACGCGCTCGATCCCGACACCCAGATCGGCCCGATGGCCAGCGCCAAGCACCGCGCGCACGTCGAGGGCTTCATCGCCCAGGGACGCGCCGAGGGCGCCACGGTGACCGTGGGCGGCGGTCGGCCGTCGCAGCTGGACAAGGGGTGGTTCGTCGAGCCGACGGTGTTCGCCGACGTGGACAACGGTTTCTCGGTGGCGCGTGAGGAGATCTTCGGCCCGGTGTTGTCGCTGATCCCGTACGCGGATGTCGAGGAGGCGGTGCGGATCGCCAACGACTCCGACTACGGCCTGGGTGGCACCATCTGGACCAGCGACCCTGAGCGGGCGGTGCAGGTGGCCCGTCGGGTCCAGACCGGCACGATCGGCATCAACAACTACCTGCCCGACCCGACCGCGCCGTTCGGTGGGGTCAAGGCCAGCGGCATGGGCCGCGAACTGGGACCGGAAGGACTCGCCGCCTACGAGCAGCAGCAGTCGATCTATCTGGACCCCGCCGCATCCGCCACCCAGAACGAGGCGTGAGGAGATGGTGATGACAACCAGCAGAGCGGCCGTGGTCCGCGCCAAAGGTGGGCCGCTGCAGATCGAAGACGTCGAACTCGGTGAGCCGCGCGCTGAGGAGGTGCTGGTGCGCACCGTGGCCAGCGGCATCTGCCACACCGACATCATCGTGCGCGACCAGGTGCTGCCCCCCGGGCCGCCGGCGATCCTGGGGCACGAAGGCGCCGGGGTGGTGGAGGCGGTCGGTTCCCAGGTGCACGGGCTCGCACCGGGCGATCATGTTGTGCTGGCCCCGGTGTCGTGCAGCGCGTGCCGCAACTGTTTGCGCGGACACCCGATGAATTGCGACTCCTTCACTGCGCTGAACTTCGGTGGCCGCCGCGCCGACGGCTCCACGGCCTACCGCGACAGCACCGGCGCCGAACTCAACGCCCACTTCTTCGGCCAGTCCTCGTTCAGCAACCACGTGATCGTGCCGCAACGCGGCGCGGTCAAGGTTCCCACCGAGGCGCCGCTGGAACTACTCGGCCCGCTGGGATGCGGCCTGCAGACCGGGGCGGGCGCGGTGCTGAGCGCGCTGGCCCCACCCGCGGGCAGCAGCATCGTGGTGTTCGGCGCCGGCGGTGTCGGGCTGGCCGCGGTCATGGCCGCGGTCATCGCCGGCTGTGACCCTATCATCGCGGTCGACCTGAACGCGTCGCGACTGGACACCGCGGTCGAGTTGGGCGCCACCCACGCGGTACGGGCCGCCGATGACACCGTCGAACAGATTCAGGCCATCACCCGCGGCGGGGCGGACTTCGCGCTGGACGCCGTCGGCCTACCGGCCACCCTGCGCCAGGCCGTCACCGCGCTCAACATCGGCGGCACCGCCGGTCTGGTCGGCGCCAACGCGGTCGGCCAGGAGGTGTCGCTGGATCTGATGCACCTGCTGTTCGGGCGCACGGTCAAAGGCATCGTAGAAGGCGACACCGTGCCCGCCCTGTTTATCCCGCGCCTGGTGGAGCTGTTCCTGCGGGGCCGGTTCCCCTTCGACAAGATCATCGAGCGTTACCCGTTTTCCGAGATCAACACCGCCATCGAGGACGCCGAAACAGGCCGCGCGATCAAACCGGTGGTGCTGTACTGACCCGCACGCCTGACGTGCCTCCGACCCTGAGAAAGTGAAAGCAATGGATACTCTGCGCTACTACGTGGTCAGCCTGGTTGTCGGGGTGGCCGTGGTCGGGCTGTGGCTGGGCGGCGGCTGGGTGTGGGCCGGCATCGCCACCTTCCCCATACTGATGCTGCTCGACATCGTCTTGCCAGCCGACCACAAGATCCGCAACATCCGCGCGCCCTGGCTGGCCGAGGTGCCGTTGTATCTGCACCTGCCGCTGATGGTCGCGCTGTGGACACTGTTCGCGCTGCGGCTGGGCGCCTGGACCGGGCACACCGCGGTGGCGCTGCCCGGCGGCACCGTCGGCGCCGCCGGAGTCGTCGGCATGGTGCTGTCGGTCGGGTGGATCGGCGCGGTGCCCAACCTGCCGATCGCGCACGAACTGATGCACCGGCGTTCGCTGTTCCCGCGCGCTGTGGCCAAGGTCTACAGCACCGTCTTCCTGGATCCCAACCGCGACGTCGGCCACAAGCTCACCCACCACCTCGACTTGTGCACCGAGGTCGACAGCGACACACCGCGGCGCGGCCAGACGATCTACGCGTTCATGTGGCAGGCGTCCTACGGCGCCTGGAAGGACGGCGTCGTCACCTCGCTGACCTCGCTGCGCAAACGGGACATGTCGGTGTTTCACCCGAAGAACGCCGTCTATGTCGAAATCGGCCTGCTGGCCGCGCTCGGCGCCGCGGTCTACGCCGTCGCCGGGCCCCGCGGGCTGGCCGTGGCCGCCGGAGCCATGGTGTTTTCAAAGCTGCTCGCCGAAGGATTCAACTACCTGCAGCATTACGGCATGGCACGCGTGCCCGGCTCGCCCATCCGGATCCACCACGCCTGGAACCACCTCGGCGCCATCATCCGCCCGTTGGGCATGGAGATCACCACCCACATCGAGCACCACTTCGACAGCCGCTACAAGTACCACGAGTTGAAGCCGCGCCCGGACGGCGCGCAGATGCCCAGCGCGTTCCTGTGTTTCGTGTGCGCCCTGGTGCCGCCATTGTGGGAAGCAAAAATCGCCAAGCCGCGGCTGCGGCACTGGGACGAGCACTTCGCCTCCCCGGCCGAGAAGGAACTGGCGATGGCGGCCAACCGCAAAGCCGGCTGGCCGCAATGGCACAACGCATCGACCGACCGGCACGCCGGACGCGGCGCCGCCTAAGAGCGCAGCACCGTGCGCGGTCGCGGTCGAGCACCCAAACCCCCCGTCACCTACTGCGGGGCAGACATGACCGGCCGCCGAGCGCGCACCCAACAGGCATAGTTGTCAGGAAAGGAACCCATCATGGTAGCGGTTGCCACACAGCTCATTGTTGACGACCCGGAAAGTGGCGTGTTTCGCGTGCACCGGTCGGCGTTGACCTCGCCGCAAATCTTCGAAGCCGAACGGGACCTGGTGTTCAACCGCTGCTGGTTGTATCTGGGACACGAATCCGAGATCCCGGCGGCAGGCGACTTCGTGCGGCGTTCGGTCGGGGGGCGGCCGCTGATCTTCGTGCGCAGCGCCAAGACCGGCCAGATCCGGGCGTTTCACAACACCTGCCCACATCGGGGGGCCACGGTGTGCCGCACCGATTCGGGCAACATCAAAGTGTTCCAATGCTTCTACCACGCCTGGTCGTTCAACACCGACGGCGAGTTGGTCGGAGTGCCCGACCGCCAGGGCTACGGGCCGGCATTCCGGTTCGAGGAGATGGGGCTCAAGGAGGTGGCCGGCGTGGAGTCCTATCGCGGGTTCGTGTTCGTCACCTTCGACCCCACCGCTGAGAGCCTCGTCGACTACCTGGCCGGTGCCCGCGACTACCTCGATCTGCTCGTCGACGAGTCGGAGTCGGACTGGGAGATCATCAAGGGCTCCAACCAGTACTCCATCAAAGCCAACTGGAAGCTCTTGGTGGAAAACAGCATCGATGGCTACCACGCGGCCCCCACCCACGACACCTACATGAAGTACCTGAGCTCCATGGGCATCGACGTCGCCGGCGGGCTGGCCGGGCGGGGTCGCGCGCTGGGCCACGGCCACGCGGTCATGGAGTACAAGGCGCCGTGGGGGCGGCCGATCGCCAAATGGGAAAAACAGTTCGGCGAAGACTCGCGGCCCGAGATGGAGAACATGCGTTCCCGGCTCGTCGATCGGTACGGCGTTGAACGAGCCGAGGCGATGGCGGAGAACAACCGCAACCTGTTCATCTACCCCAACCTGATCATCAACGACATCCAGGCTGTCACGGTCCGGACCTTCGTGCCGACGGCAGCCGACAACATGGAAGTCAGCGCCTGGCATCTGGCCCCGGGCTCCGAGCCGGCGCAGGCGCGGGCGTTGCGGCTGGAGAGTTTCCTGAGCTTCTTGGGCCCCGGAGGGCTGGCCACCCCCGACGACGTGGAAGCGCTGGAGTCATGCCAAGACGGCTTCGTCAGCGGTGGGATCGAATGGAACGATATCTCCCGCGGCATGTCCCGTGAACCCAAAGCCACCGACGAGGAGCAGATGCGGGCCTTCTGGCGGCAGTGGCGCGAACAGGTCAGCCCGCACCGGGAGGTGGTGGCATGACCATCGAGCAGGGTACTGCTGTGGCATTACACGGCGCCGACGCGGCCGCAGGCGACGCGGTCCGGCGCGGCGAGGTCGAGGATTTACTGTACCTGGAAGCCGAGTTGCTCGACGAGTGGCGCCTGGATGAATGGGTCGAACTGTACACCGACGATGCCCAATACCTCATCCCGGCCAACGATCTCCCCGATCCCGAACCGGACCACGACCTGGTCCTGGTCAACGACAACAAGTTCCGGCTCTTGGCCCGCGTGGAACGCCTCAAAAGCCGCAAAGCCCACCGGGAATACCCCCATGCCACCACCCGCCACCAAGTCAGCAATGTGCGCATCCACGGGCAAACAGGCGATGAGGTGCGCGCCAGCGCCTACTTCACGGTGTGGCGATTCCGCAACGGCCGCGACGACCACTACGTCGGGCGCTACGACTATCGGCTGCGCCGCGTCGACGGCGCCCTGCAGATCTGCTACAAACGCGCGGTCATGGACATGACCGTGCTTCGCCCCGCCGGCGCCGTGAGCATCATCCTGTGAGCGGCGGCCGACTCACCGGCCGCCGCGCCGTGATCACCGGGGGCGCGACCGGGATCGGATTCGGCGTCGCCCGTCGATTCCTCGCCGAAGGGGCCGCGGTGCTGATCGCCGGACCCGACGACACGGCGATCAAAGACGCCACGACGCGACTGTCGGCAGACCCCCGACACGTCGTGGCCGGCCACGTGGACGACCTCAGCCACCCCGGGGCCGGGCAGCGACTGCTCGCAGCGGCTCTCCAACACCTCGGCGGCGTCGACATCCTGGTCAACAACGCCGGCGGCGGGGTGATCACCGCAACCGATCGCCACACCGAGCAGACCCTGCGGCGCACCATCGACAATAATCTGTGGACCACGCTGAACTCCACGCTGGCCGTCATCCCCCCGATGAGGGCGGCCCGCTACGGGCGGGTGGTCAATATCGGCGCCGAATCGGTGCGCAACGGTCTGGACGGCCACGCGATCTACAACGCGGCAAAAGGCGGCGTACACGCATTCGCCGTCGGCCTGGCACGCGAATACGCCACCAGCGGTATCACCTTCAACACCGTGGCCCCCTCCTACACGCTCACCCCGGAAATCGAAACCGGCCTGGCCGAGGGAACCCTACCCGAGGAATTCCGAACGATCACCGAGATCGCGGTCAAGCTCATCCCGATGCAACGCCCGGCCACCGTCGACGAAGTCGCGGCCGCGGTGCTGTTCCTGGCCTCCGAGGAGGCCAGCTTCATCACCGGGCAGGTGCTCAGCGTCAACGGTGGAAGCAGCATGGGCTAACCGGCTAGCGAACCTTGGTCGCTAGCGAACCTTGCGAACCTTGGTCGCTAGCGCTACGAGAGTTGTCTCGAGTTTCAAGCTGCTGTGGGCAGCAGCCTGGCGTTATCGATGCATTGCTTGGTGTGAATATCTATGGTGTGCAGTGCTTTACGGATTGCGAATGGAGCCGGCGGTTGGTCGGCGGCGAGCAAGGGGCGCAGCACCCGGTCGTGCACCTTGGTGTAGAAGATCGCGAATCGGAGGCCGTCTGGGTCGAGGCGGTAGGTGTTTCGGCCCGGGATGCGGGTGATGAGCCCGTTTGTCCGGAGGCGGGCCAGGTCGTAGCTGGCCTGGTTCATGGAGTAGTTCGCACCGCCGAGCAGTCCGGTCATCAAGGCTCGCAGGCGCTTGTTGGTGATGCCGGTGACGGCGAGAGTGGTGGTGCACAGGGCGCCGGCCAGGGCCTGGACCCGAGGGTCGCCGAACCGCAGAGCCGGGGCCCTCCTGCCGTCCTCGGTGAGGGTGGGGCGTGCGATCCGCTCAAAGGCTGGACTCACAAGGGCGCAACCCTGGCCGACACGTTCAGTATCGAGCAGGCGACGGTTGACCGCACGGGCACGGGTCTGCAGTTCGTCGAGGTTGGGAAGTCGTCGTAGGCAGCCCAGGTCGCCCGGGTCGTTGACGACGGTTTCGATTCGCAGCGCCCGCCCGTCCTTGAGGTACTGCTTGATCCGCGAGTGCCGGTAGAAGGCGTTGACATTGACCTCGGTGCCGTAGGTGACGATCTTGGTCTTGAACTGCCCGGCCGCCGGACGTCCCCGCCGCTGGCCTCGCTTGAAGATGAGCTCGATGACCTCCGGGCGGCCGATGTCGAGATTGTCTGCGACGAGGGCCTCGAAGAATCCGCGAGCATGTCGGGGCGCATCGAACACCATCGTGCGTGAGACCTCGACCTGCCGCATCGACAGCTGCCACCAGTAGCCCGCCGCACGGTCGGCACCGGTGAGCGGCAGCGGCAGGATCGACCACCACCGTTCGGCGAACACCCCGATCGTGCCGGGCCCGAGACGGTCGCAGATCGCCTGTAGTGCAGTGGGGTCGGTGCAGGAGGCGAACCCGTTGGACAGTTCGGTGAAGCCGATCCCGGCCTTGGCCGCCTGCCGTTTGGCCCACTCGTGCCCGTTGACCCAGATCTTGGCCGGATACGGGAAGTAGGCGCAGACCTTGACGAACGCCGGCCCGAAGTCGTCGTCCCAGAGGTAGAAGTAGTAGCAGGTCACTCGCCGGTCGGTCTTGGTGAAGGAGAACCACACCCCCGTGGTCCGCCCGGTGCGTTTGGTCGCGGTGAACACCGGGGCGAACTCCTGCGCGACGCCGATTGCGGCTACCCCCGGCCGACCGGTCTTCGCCTGCCTGCTCAGGTACGGCCGCATCACGTCGATCTTGCGGTCGTGCTTGCCGAACCGCACCACCGGGATGTGGTTGTCGTCGGCGAAACGACGCACCGCCCGGCGGAATGCCGTGCCGATCCTCTCCAGGATCGCCGGCGACGGGATCGGGTAACCCAGGTGTGCGGTCATGAACGACACCACCTGCCCACCGACCTGCAGACTCGGCACATACGCGTTCAGGTAGATCCGGTCCAGACACTCAACGTCGAGCATCACATGCCCGTCGAGCAGATCATTCACCGTTGTCAGTGCAGCCATGACCACCAGCGTGACCGCAGCTCACCGCCTCGACAAGACCCCCACCTCGGCGGTCCGAGGCGAAGCCTCACTGGTGGACCAGGAGGAATGGACGCCGATTCTCGGGACTGCCACAGGGGAGGATGTGCCGGCCTACAAGTTGCTGCGTCTGGCCGAGGTGGCCGAGGTGATCCGCACCTGGGTCATCCCGCGCCTGGCCGCGCCTCGTTTCGGGTCGCTGGTACAGGCCCGCAGCGTCATCGACGAGGTCATCGGTTCCCCTGTGGGCGGTGATCTGGAGGAGGAGGCGGCCCGCAGCGAGAAGGCGGTGGGCCTCGATGAGCTCTACGCCTCCCCGCTCTCGGTGCTCATCGGTCCGGCGGGAACCGGGAAGACCACGCTACTCAAGGCGTTGGTGTCCCTGCCCGGTATCGCGGGCAGCGCACCGGTCCTACTCGCCCCCACGGGCAAGGCGCGGGTCCAGTTGCAGCAGAAGGTTGGTTACCCGGCCCGCACCCTGGCCAGTCACCTGAGCCGATCCGGGCGCTATGACGGAAGCACCGGATTGTACTGCGTCACGGACGAGCCGTCGACGCGGGAGCGGTCGGACCTGGTGGTGATCGACGAATCGTCCATGCTCACCGAGGAGATGCTCGCCGCGACACTCGACTCCTTCTCCAGCATCAAAAGACTTGTGCTGGTGGGGGACCCGCGCCAGCTCCCGCCCATCGGTGCCGGTCGCCCGTTCGTCGACCTCGTCCAGCATCTGCGCCCCGGCCGATTCGACACGGTGCAACGAGTAGGACCCGGCTACATCGAGCTGCAGGTGACCCGCCGGCAGGGCGGTCTCGGACGCGCTGACCTCGCCCTGGCGAAGTGGTTCGGCGGCGGCGAACTCGGCCCCGACGACGATGCGATCTGGGAGCAGTTGCGCCGCACCGAAGACCTGTCCACGGTCCGCCATGTGAACTGGGATGATCGAAGCCCCGAGGCACCCTCATCGACATCCTTCACGAGGAACTCGACCTTGATGCGCATCCCGACCCGGAGACCGCGTTCGCGTTGACCTACGGCGGCACCTGGAACGATCCCTATTTGAACTGGGAGACGGGGCCGGGTGGGGCTGGCGAGAACTCGGAGAAATGGCAGGTGTTGACCCCGACCCGGTCTCGCCAGTTCGGCAGCGTTGAGCTCAACCGGCACCTCAAGCGCACCTTCCGCACCCGAGACACCCAGTTCGCCTCCAAGACGCGGCAGTGGAACATCCCCAAACCGATCGGGCCCGAACTGATCGTGCGCGGCGACAAGGTCATGCACACCCGCAATAGCAGAATGAAGGCCTGGCCCAAAGGCACCGGCCTCGACTACGTCGCCAACGGCGAAATCGGTGTCGTCGTCGGCAGGCTGAATAAGAAAAAGAACCTCCCGGCGAACGTCGAATATTCGTCACAAGTGGGCTGGACCTACAGCTACTGGCCCTCGTCGTCCGAGGATCCGCCGCTCGAACTCGCGTGGGCGGTGACCGTACACAAGTCGCAGGGATCCGAATTCGGCAAGACTTTTTTGATACTGCCGGCCCGGGCGCGAGTATCGAGAGAACTGCTTTACACGGCACTGACACGGCACACCGATCGCGTGGTGATCCTGCACGACGGCACGGTCGACGATCTGCGTACCCTGGCCCGTCCGTCCGCATCCGAAACCGCGGCGCGACTGACCGATCTGTTCCGCCCACCGACCCCGCGGGAGATCCTGGTCGCGGGAAGCACCCACCGGGTCGATTCGAACTTGGTGCACGTCACCGGAACCGGCGCCCTCGTACGCAGCAAGAACGAGGTGATCTTGGCCGACATTCTGGAGTCGGTCGCACCAGGTCGGTGGGTGTATGAACAGGAGATGGTCGGCACGGATGGAACCATCCGGTACCCCGACTTCACCATCGTGACCACCACCGGACGCCGCATCGTCTGGGAACACCTGGGAATGCTCGACGACCCGCAGTACGCGGTGAACTGGGAAGCGAAGAAGAAGTGGTATCGCGCCAACGGTGTGCTTCCGATACAAGACGGTGGCGGGCCGGAAGGCGCGCTTGTGTGGACCGACGACCGAGGCGGCGTCGATGTACCCGCCTGGCGACAGCTCGCGCAGCATGTGCTCGGTGCTCCGCCGAAAGGATCTGCTCCGGCCAAGAAACTGCCGGCGAAGAAATCGGTTTCCAAACGGCCACGATAGGTCGCGGCGGCTCTGCCTCGGCGTGAATGATGTCGCTCGCCGCCGTCCACGATTTCAGGGCTCGCGCCACACCAGATTTTCCGCAGCATCACCTCGAAACCGCATGTCGCGACACCTTTTTCCGGGTACAGCGGCCCTGTCGGTGATCGTCGGTAGGGTTCGGAATCGTGACGATCGAACAGACCGCCGGGACCCCGCCGCCGCACCGGATGTCACCCGCGCCGACGGGTGGGGTCGGCGCCGGAGCTGACGGGAGGCGACCGTCCGGATCGCCGGGGCGGTGTCCTCGTCGCGGGCCGAGGGGATCCGCCGCACCGACGCGTCGGCGTGGCGCCGGTTCGACAAATGGTGCACTGCGCAAGGGCATACCGCATTGCCGGCGCATCCGGTGACCGTGGCTGCCTACCTGGTCGACACCGCCGACACCTACGACCCGGCGGGGGAGCGGGCCTACGCCCCTGCAACGCTGGCCCGCTGGGTGGCGGCCATCGGCTATCACCACCGCGCCACCGGGCACTCCACCCCGCACACCCATGAGCTGGTGCGCTCGATCCTGTCCGGGATCCGCCGCACCTACGCCGCCGCGTGGGACCGCGCACACCAGGCGGGCTCCACTGCTCGTCGACGACATCGTCACCATCGTCCACTCCGCCCGGCGGGCTGTTGCCGGCTGGGCGGCCGAGGTGCACGAACGGCGGGACACCGCTCTGCTGCTGATGGGGTTCGCCGGGGCGTTCCGGCGCAGCGAACTCGTCACCCTCAACTGCGGCGACGTCGGCGTGCACCGGTTCGACGGCATCCATATCCGGCTGCGCCGGTCGAAGACCGACCAGGAAGGCGCCGGCGGGATCAGGGCGCTGCCGTTCACCACCAACCACACCAGCTGCCCGCCGTGTGCGTTCGTTCGGTGGGCGCAGGTCGTCGCCGCGTTCGACGCCGCCGGCCGCCCCGGGGTCTCCGGTTGCTGCGTAATGCCCCGGAGTTCGGGGGCCACGTCTGCCGTGGGTTGCCGCGGATGCGGGCCCGGGCTCCGCTGTTCCGGTCGATGGCATCCGGATCCTCATGGTTGTTGGCCCGGTGCGGATCGCGGCGGCGATGGCGCGGGTGCGGCCGGAGGCGCCCGCACGTCTGCCAGAGCACTGGCCAGGTTGCGCCGCCGCAGGTTCGTATTGGTTGCGGTGCGGTTGGAGCGGTTTATGCCGAGGCGCATGTGGTGTGAGGGTGCTGGCAATTCCTACCCGAAACGCCGCTCCAGCACCTCCGCTTCCGCTGTCCGCAGGAACACAAGGACCAGGGCGCTGACTTGTTCGTCTGCCACCCGCGTCAGCAGGTCCGCGTACACCGACAGCTGTGCCCAGTACGCTTCGAGCGTCTGGGTCGACACGCCCAGGTCGGTCTTGTAGTCCACGACCACCAGTGACCCGTCGTCGTCCCGATACACCAGATCGGCGATGCCCTCGACCACCACGTCGACGCCCGGAACTGTCCCCGCGAGCGGCATCTCGCGCCAATGCTCCCGCACCGCGGCACGTCTGACCGGTTCCGACATCAAGGCCGACCGGGCGACGGCGACGAACCGCGTGGTGTCCTGTAATCCCGCCGCTCGAGCGGCCGAGACCGCACGGACGTCGAATTCCGCATCGAGCGGCATCGCGAGATCGGCCGACTCGAGCAGGGCGTGCAGTGCGATGCCCACCTCGGTGCCGCTCTCGGTCGCGTCGATCACCGCGCGCACCGTCTCCACCGATGTTGGCGGGGGGATCAGATCCCGCCGCCGATAGTCGGCGAGGATCGACGCACCGACCTCCGACCCGTCATGGACGATGTGGGTGGCCGAGATCGACGAGGGCACCATCGACGCCGCTGTCACGCTGAGGGTCTCCGCCGACCACTGCTGCCACGAAATCCCGTCCGCCTCTGCGTCGGCCCCGTCGGTGTCCGGCGCCGTCGGATCGACCAGCGCCGGCGTCGTGTCGGGCAGCCCCGCGATACCCTCCGCCAGAATCGTCCCCCAGCCCTCGCCCCGCGGCGGCTGGTACCCGGACACGGCCAGCAAACTCTCCGCCCGGGTGCACGCCACGTACAGCAACCGGACCCGCTCGGCGCGGGTGTGCGCGGCCTCGGTCGCAGACACCGTCCGGAATCCGGGTGATTTGACGTTCTTGGACAGGTTCACGTGTAGCTGGCCGTCGGTGTCCCACAGCGCGGACTCGGCGGTGTTGCGGAAGCCTCCGCTCATTCCGGCGAGTACCACCATCGGGAACTGCAGCCCCTTGGCCGCGTGCATGGTCATGATCCGCACGGCGTTGACGCCGATCTCCGGGAGCACCGCCTCGGTGACGCGGGCGTTCTCGTCCTGCTGGGTTGCCGCCCAGGCCAGGTAGTCGCGCAGATCGCCCCCGTCGACGCGGTACCAGGCGTGCGCCTGGTCGATCACGAACCGCAGTCGCCGCCACACGTCCCGGTGTCGCGGCGAATCCGTCGACACCTCGAACACCCGCCGCTCGGTCGCCAACCGGCTCAGGAGGTTTCCCGGATTCAGGCCGGCCAGGTCCAGCCACACATTCCGCAGGTACGTCAGCGCCTCGGCGATCGGCGAATCCCGGAGGCCTTCGGGGGTGTCCGCGTGCAGCAACCACCGCCCGCCCGCGGTCTTCCACCGCAGCAGATCGTCATCCCCGCATCCGAACAGCGGTGTTCGCAGCGCGGCGCTTAACGCCGCCTCGTCGGCCAGGTTCGCCAACGCCCGTGCGGTGAGGAGGAGGTCGTGGATTTCCTGGGTCGAGTACACCAGGGAGGAGGCCTCTGCCCGGTACTCGAGGCCGGCGTGGTCGAGTGCTTTCTCCAGGAACGGCAGGCACGTGCGGGCCGGGATGAGGATGCAGATGTCGCTCAGGCTGATGGGCACGTGTTCGAACCCTCCGTGGCCGCCGACCTCCTTGTGCCAGTTCTTCTCGAGGGCAGTGGCGATCACGCGGGCCACGTCGCGAGCTTCGGCCGCGCGCAGCCCCTCAGCGGAGCGGGTGGTGTCGGAGTCGGTTGGGGGGCTGGCGAACACGAATGGCACGGGTCCCCAAATGCTTTGCCATTGCGGCCGGCCGGGCGCCGAGTCCAGCGGGGTGTATTCGGGCTGAATGTGACGCTCCGCCGTGATCAACCGGCCGAAGACGGTGTTTACCCACTCGAGCAATGGCCGGGTGGAGCGGAAGTTGGTGGTCAGCCGCACGACGGCGTCGGGGTGCTGCGCATCGCGGGCGGCCATGTAGGTGGCGATGTCGGCGCGGCGGAATCGGTAGATGGACTGCTTCGGATCACCCACGGTGAACAGTCGGCCCTCGGCCGACGTGCCGGCGACGATGCGCTCGGCGATCTCGAGCTGCAGCGGATCGGTGTCCTGGAACTCGTCGAGGAGGATCCGCTGGTACTTCTCGTGCAGGGCCTGCTGCACTTCGGGGTCGTCGAGGACGTTGCGGGCGTAGACGAGCAGGTCGTGGAATTCGAGTTGCCCGCTGCGTCGTCGTGTGTTTGCCGCGTCCAGCACGGCGCGGGTGATCTCGGCGACCACGATCGCCAAAGCTGCCGCCCAATACTGCTGACACTGGCCTGCGGCGTCCGCGCCGAGGTCCTTGAGTTGTTGCTTGAGTTCCTTGACCCTTCCTGTTCCGCCGGTCCAGTTCTTCCCCGCCCCGCCCTGACCGGCTGTCGGGCACGCCGACGCCATCGTCGCCCAGTTGTCGCTGTCGCGGGCGGCGGCGAGTTTTTCGCGCCATTCTCGGACCAGGTGTAACCGTTCGGCGAACTTGTCGTCGGGGTCGGTGCAGTCGGTGAGGCAGTCCAGCAGCACATCGGCTTGGCGCAGCACCGCATCCACATCGGGGACAGGCAGGCCCGGCACCTGCTCCGGGAGGGCGAGCCGATCCCAGTGACGGTCGAGTCGGTCGGCGAGATCCCGGATCTGCTCGAGGGACGCTCCGGCGGTGACGATCACCTTCATCGCCTGCCCTACCTCACTTGCGGCATCGTCGGGGAACAGCGCCGAGCGCATCCGCTGCCAGCGTCGTTCGAAGGCCAGCTGAGAGCCCATCGCGTCTACGACCCGGATCCGCGGCGGAACCCCCGCCTCGAGGGGATGTTCGGCGACGATCCGGGCCGCGAAGGCGTGCAGGGTCCCGATTGCGGCGGTGTCGACCTGCCCGAGCGCGGTGGCGCGTCGGTCCGATTCGGCGCTGTCGGAGAGCCGGGCACGCACGCGTTCGCGTAGCTCCGCGGCGGCCTTCTCGGTGAAGGTGATCGCGGCGATGCGGTCCAGTTCCACGCCGTCGTGCAGAACCAGGCGGCAGATGCGGCTGACCAGCGAGTGCGTCTTGCCGCTGCCGGCTCCCGCCTCGACGAACAGACTCGACGCGGTGTCGCATTCAATGCGGTCCCGTGGGATCTGATCGACCAGAGTGTCTTCCACGTCGGTCATGAGGACTCGGTCTCCGCGGTGTGGATGGCGACGAATTCGGCCAGCTCCGGTACCCCGAGCAGGGCCTGCCAGGATCGCTGCATGCCCTCCCGGCCGAGCAGTGTGGTCATGTCGTCGAACCGGCCACCGGGCTTCGGTGGGAACTGCCCCGAGGTGATGGACCGGTACACGAATGCGAGATCGGCGCGCAGCGTGGCGAGCACGGTATCGGTGATCTCGTATCCGATCTCCTCGAATTTGCCTTTGGTACTGGTGAACCAGTACCGCGCATCCACCCGGCCTCCTTGTGTAAGGGTCCGCGCGAACAGCCCATACACCGGAAGTTGGAACCGGGTGCATCCGGCGGTGGGGGCGGCCGCGGACTGATTCAGGTAACGGTCGGTTTTACCGGTCTTGTAGTCGGTGACCCGGAGGCTGCCATCTCGGTGGCGGTCGATGCGGTCCACCTTGCCGCGGAACCGAAGCCGCGCCTCTCCCACATCGAACACCAGCGGGGGCTCGTCCGTGTCACCGAAACCGGTTTCGGCGCCCACCGGCGCCCATCCCGCGGCGCGGTCGTCCCGGTCGTAGCCGAACCACTGTGCGAGATCGTGGCTGATGAGGGTGCGGTCGCGTTCCCATAATTGCGGCAGCCAGCCCGGGGCGTTCGCGCTTGCCTGCGCGAGCACGTCGGAGGTGATCTGCAGCAGTCGGTCCGGGGTGCCCTCCGCTCCGGCGATCAGTTCCTCGACGTATCGTTCGAGCACGGTGTGCACCACGGTGCCCCGGCTGAGCGGGTCGATCTGCGTCACGTCGTCGGGATCCTCGAGCAACCGCACCCCCAACACCTGTTGCACGAAGAACACGTACGGGCTCGCGACCCAGTCCTCGAGCCGGGTCGGCGCCACCGGGTCGTCGAACACCCGGATCAGCTCGGTCGCGTCGGCGAGGTTGCCGTTGAATCGGGTGAACCTGCCCCACAATCTATCTCCGCGCATCTCCATACCCCGGGCAATCACCGGATCGGGCAGCGACCGCCGGCGTTGCCGGGCCGGCACCGCGGCGAGGGCCCGCAGCCGCCATTCGGTGGCCGACGCCGCACCCACGCCGACGCGTGCATCGCAGCGCTGCGTCGCCGCATCGAACGATTCGATCGTGACCACGCGCTCACACCGCTCGGTGTCGCGTCGCCAACCGGTGGTACTCACCGCGGCACCGGTCAGCGCGTTCAGAGTCGGCAGCAACCAGCGGGACGGCACTTTCTCGGCACCGCCGCGCAGGCTCCCGCGGGGGAAGGTAAGAACCCGGTGACGGCCGCCAGCAGCGATCGTCAATTGCAACTCACGATGCTGGAAATTGAGGCGCTGCGCCGCGGTGACGCCGGTGACCGTGTCCGGCAACAGCGGATCCTCGCGTCGAATCGCGGGCACGATGCCCTCGGCCATCCCCACCACCACGCACACATCAAGGTCCCGGCCGCTGCCGCCCGGAATCGGCCCGACGGTGACGCTCGCACCGGCGGCACCGACCTTCGCGTACTGCCTCTCGACGCGGACGGTGACGGCGTCGACGATGCCCTGCCGTGGGGGGCGCGGCGATACCGTCGAGTTCGGTGAGCCCGGCGGCGATATCCCGCAGCACCACCACATCTGCGGGGTGCCGAGGATCGGTCCGAAAGTAGCGGTCGACGAGATGCATCACGGTCGCCGACACCTCCGCCCAGGTCAATGCGTCGGCGATGCCGCGGAGGTCGCGGCACAGCGATGCGATGAAGCGCCGCAACAGCAGCGCCGTGCCGTAACGGTGATGGCCGGGGTCCACGGTGTCGAGTTTGACCCAGTCGTCTCCGCCGACGATCGGAACATCGCGCCGAGTCAGCAGCTCCGCCTGCCGGCCGGAGAGCGTGGTCCCGTCCTCGTCCTGCCACTGCACGGCGCGTTCGGCGAGCAGCGCGAGCAGCTCCCGGCGCGGCATGAGGTTGGTATCGAGCTGCAGCAGCCGCAGCAGGCTGCGTGCGGGGGCCCGGTCGGCGAAGCCGTGGGATTCGGGACCATGGAATGCGATCGCCGCCTGGGTGAAGTGCTCGTGCAGCAGCGTCAGGTAGGGATCGACGCTGCCGTAGAACACGCCGATGCGGTGACCGGGGGCCCCGGCCGCCAGATGAGTGCGCACTAGGCGGGTGACCGCCCGGACCTCGTCGTCGGCGTCGGACGCGTGGATCACCAGGGTGCCGGTGGCATCAGCGCCGTCGTCGACCGTCGTCCCGGTCCGCTGAAGGTATGCCAGAAATTCAGCACCCGCCGGGTCCGACTCGCACGGCAGGAAGACGATGACCTGCCCGAGCGTGTGCACGCGGGCACCCGCCGCGGCGTACGCCTCATGCGGCAGAAAATAACGATCGGAATGAGCAGTCGTAGCCTGGCGGTGGATCCTGATCACCTCCGCAACGAGTGGTGTCGGATCCGGCGGCTCGATACCCGTGCCCCCACCGAGCTGCTGCGACGCATGCGCAAGGGTCTGCGCAGTGATCGGCTGGTCAGCGACCTCCGAAAACACGCCCGGCGCCTCTGCCAGCACCCTCTGCACCGCACCCTCGAGCAACGGGTACGGCAACGCCACCCGGGGCGCGAGGACCGGCGAGGCAAGTCGGGCCACCACCTGATCGACGGTCAGCACGCTGGTGTTCGCCACACCCGCCGTGCGCGCCAGAGACACGAGCACGTCCCGGGCGACCCCGAAGTTCGGCACCACCACGGTGACGGCCGCCAGCGGCGAACCACACTTGGCCCGATCCACGGCCTCGGCCAACCGGGCGTACGCATCACCCATCATCTCGTCATCATCGCTTATGGGTACGAGGGGGATGTTGAAACGCGCGGCGTCATTACGGTTTCGGTGATCCGCGAAGCGGTTAGCGCGGACAGTGACCTCAGCGGCGCGACCCGCCGAGCCATCTGACACGCCGGGTCGCGAGGCTACCGGACTGTCCGCCCACCAACCCGGGAAGCGGTTGTGCCACCTCTGCACAAATCGGGCGGCTCGACATCTGATGGCACTTGATCGCGGGACGGCGTGCCGTGATCGCCCTATCTGACGAGACGTTCCGGGTGCCGGCACCGGGATCGCAGTGACTATCGAACCCAGAATTCAGTGCCAGCCACGGCGTCGGCCACAGCAGGCCGTTGGCGATCTCCGTTTCGATCTAATGTTGAGCTCGGGATCCTTGATGCTCAAAAACCTGACACGAACGCCAGATAAGATGGATGTCGACGGCGAGGTGGACGTGCTGCACCTTGTCGAGGGCCTTGTGCTCCATCCAGTCCAGAGCGCCGAACACGCCGAGCAGGATCAAGAGTCGGTTGCCGAGCAATAGTGCCGCGATGCCCTTGTAGGCCGGCGCATGCGCGTTCGTAGTGACAGTTCCTTCGCCGCCGTGGCGGCGGGGTTCGTGGCCATCTCGGCCCTGGGGTTCAGCTCGTCCGCCGGAGCGGTCCCGCTCACATGGCTGGTTCCGGAAGGTCGCATCGAGCACGGCGTTTCAGGTTCCGGTGACGTTCCTCTCTGGATGCCGGGTGGGATTTCGGTGCTACGTGCTGACGCTGGCGCTCATCACGCCCTCGGCGACGGCGGCAACGAAATGAGCGTTCGGTGCTTCACCAGATTGCACCGATTCTCAAGGCGCCTACCGAGGCTGATATCGACGACCTGTTGAGTCGATGGATTTCAATTTCACGCCCGATGCTATCCAGGTGTTCCCGGGATGGGTCGCGCTCAGTGCGGAACCGGCGTCATCCATTGCGTTCTCCTTCGATGGGTGCCATCGAAGCGTAGGCAGACAGACACACTGTGGGAGGTCAAGGCCAGTACGGTTTGTAGCGGTGGCCAGCGTCCCACCACGGATCCAGCAAGGACACAAGATTTAGTTGTTTGGCGCGCTCACTCCGCGCAGTGCTGGCAGAAGAGCCTCAAGCTCAGGGGTCCCGTAAGTGAGCAGAATGACGCCCTCGGGGCTATGGTCGCTGATGTCGCGGTTGAAAGTGACGAGGACTTCGCCGTTCGCCTGTGGCACTTGTCGGTAATCTGCCACCGCGGTCGTTCCCGAGTTCATTGAGAACGAGTTCGACGCGACTGGCACCGGCGGCGTGAGTCGATACACCCCAATCATCCCATCGACCGGAGTCAGGTGCGGGCAGGTTAAAGGATTGGTGGTGAGCACCGTCTCCAGATCGGCGATGTCGGTCTCGCCACGCAGCTCGGGCGGTTGTTCGACGTGCCCGATGACTTCTGGTGAGTCACCAAGATCGGTTGCTTTGATGGCGTTGTTGTTGAGGTTCTCGACCTCACCCTTGAGCGCGTCGACCTGTTTCGCGATCGCCTCGTCGCTGGCATCTCCGAGGGCGAGTTGCTCGATCGCCTTCTCAATGTTAGCGAGCACGGGGGCTGCGTCGCCGATGATGTCGGTGAAATCCCCATAGTCCTCGGCGATTCCTTCGTAGACGCGCTGTTCGACGGTGTCTGCGTAGAAGTAGTTCGTGACGGCAATGTCCTTGAAGGACGCGCCGATGCGGTCGACGCGGCCGATGCGTTGCTCGACCCGCATAAGGTTCCAGGGCATGTCGTAGTTGATGAGTCGGCCGGACGTTTGCAGGTTGAGGCCCTCGCTCATCGAGTCCGTGCCGATGAGCACTGTTAACTCGCCGCCACGGAACTGGTCCTTGATCACGGCCTTGCTGACTTCCGACCAGGTCTTGTTTGTGTCGTTGTAGATCTGTCCACCGCGGCCGGAGTAGCAGCCGATCTTGGTGATCCCGGCTGCGATTAGACGCTCGCGCACGTAGTCCATCGTGTCGGTGTACTGGGTAAACACAACTAGGCTGTTATAGGTCAGGAGTGCCTGGTTGACATCGGTGACCAGTCGTGTCGCCTTGGTGTCCTCACCGGTGATCTTATTCAAAGCATTGAGGAACAACCGGAGTTCGTGGATTTCGTCCTGAAGGCGGCTGGCCGACCCTTCGAGGGTTTCGGGTTCGAAGAGGGAGTCCTCGACATCGATGTCGTCGTCTTCCGACAGAAGATCGACCAGACTCTTGCCCTGTTCGAGGACGTCGAGTCGGCGTGTGAGGGACTTCTTGATCGCCTCGAACGACGAGGTAAGGCGACGCCGGTAGATGGTCATGATGAAACCGAGCGCCTGCTTGGACTGGTCCTTCTTGTACGAGTTGTAATGGCGCCGAATGTATTCCTCGATCCGGTCGTACAGCTTCCGTTCGTCGGGTGCGAGCTGAATGAACGCGTCGTTCACATGTCGGTTTGGGATGACGACGTCGTCGGCGATGATTCCCGCTGCCTGGTATTCACGCAGGGTTGTGCGGGTATTTCGGAACACCCGATCCCGCATCGGGTTGTGGCGGCGCAACCATTTGTCCATCCATTCGGAAGTGTCGTTCGGCATCTGCGAACGTGCCTCCGCTGAGGGTGGGTTCACGTGTAGCTCGGCCACCGCCCAAGCGCCGACGAACCCGAGCGCCGCGGTGATCTGATCGTCGAGATGCTGGTCTCGCTCGGCGCTCGGGTCCGCGAAGTAGTCGGCCAGCATCTCGCACTGCAGTTTCCAGCCGCGGGATCGTGGATTATGGCGGAACCGCTCGAAGTACTCCAAGAAGTTGGACGCGGACACCGCCCACCTCCCGGTCAACCCGAGCAGCGAGATGAGATCCCACGCTTCATGCGGATTCATCTGCATCGGAGTGGCGGACGCAAGGTACAGTGCCCCCCACATCTCGTTGTCCCGCATTTCCAGCAACAATCCGAGCAGTGAATTCGGGGTGTCGTTCGGTTTGGATCCCCGCCGGCGTGCATGGTGCGCCTCGTCGACGAGGACCACGTCCCACGGTCCCGCCGCGAGGATGTCCTTCCGGCGGTCTTTGCGGCGTGCAAGGTGGCTCGAGGCGAGCACGATCGGGAACGCCGACCACGGGTTCAGCCCGGCCGGTACAGGAACCGGTTGGTCGTTCCGATCGAGAAACTCGCCCTTCTCAAGCCGAGGCACGTCAAGGTTCATCTTCTCGTGAAGCTCTTCCTGCCACTGCCGCATCACAGACGCTGGTACCAGAAGCAACGCCTTGCGCACCTTGCCAGCCAGGAACAGCTCCCGCAGGACGAGCCCCGCTTCGACGGTCTTGCCCAATCCCACCTCGTCCGCGAACAAGTAACCGCGCGGGTAGGTCGCCACGACCCGGTCGATCAGCCGCGCCTGGTGCGGCAGCGGCTCGACCTGCGCGGTGCCGACGGCGGTGTACGGCGACGCCGTCGGTCGGCCAGCGACGTCGACGAGTTCGGCCCACGCCTCCTTCGTATCCACAGACTCGCCTTCCGGCGCGGCTGGTTCGCCACCATCCTCGGCGTTCGAATCCGGCGTCGTCTTTGGTAGCGGTGGCGCGGCGGGGGCGTGCTCGATGAGGTGCTCACGTACCGCCTGGGGCAGCGGCACAATTGCCCACCCTTCGTCCGGTTGGTCATGCCAGTGACGCTCGAAGTCCCGAACAGCTTCCTGCCCGTTCCACTCCCACACAGCTGGCATCCACGAGGGATACACATCGAAGGTTTCGTGGTTTACGGCCCATGCCCGTACAGAGGCGTTATTCGATCCGTTGAAGGCGACCTTGTTCCCGAGCCGATCCGTGAACACCCCGTACTTGGTGTGAAAGTACCGACCCGACTCCTGATAGGACAGGAGCTTGCCACCGACCCGCGGCACCCCGACCCGAATCTCGAGCCGGTCGTGCGCGACCATCCACGCAAGCACGCTCAGGTGCTCGTTCGCGACGATCTTCGTTCCCTCGAGAGCCGGATCCGCCAACAGTCGCGCCGCCACAACATCGCTCAACGGGCGCCCGGCTAGCACTGCCTGGACGTCAGTTTCGTTCAGCTGCGCACCCACAATGAGTCGCATCCGGCCACCGTTGGCCAGGAACTGTGCCGTCCCCTGGGCAGCGAACTGCAACTCGGCGGCAGACCAGTACCCGACAGCGCGGTCATAGGCGATCGCCCGCGACAGCATTGGGATGTAGAACGAGCTCAGCGGGTGATCGTTTGGGCTGTAGCGGCCCTGCAGCCCAATGCCGACGAACGAGTCGTCCGAACCGGGGTGGTCGATTAACTCCCCCTGGTGGGCCTGTCCGGCGACGGGCAGCCCCAGCAGCAGTGATTCCTGCGGATCTGGCTTCATCGGGTCAGTCGTCCCCGAACAACGATTCCTGCACTGCCGGCGCAGCCAGGTCCTCCGCCTCCGGCAGCGTCACCGTGGGAAAGTACAGCGTGCACAGGGTGTCCAGCAGGCCCGCCTCGGAAATCACCCACACCCCTTTCGCCTTCGTTCGTGGAATCGCGTTGACGAGTCCCTGCACGGTGGAGATGAAGCCGGCGTCGCTGATGAACCCGTGCCGGTCGAGGAACCGCTTAGCCGTTGGCATCCCGTCGACATCGGAGATGTACAGGGCTGTGTCGACGGCGTCAATGGTGAACTCGAAATGCGACGATTCAGGCCGAACCCCCGGCAACTCACTGTCCGCATCACGTCGGAGCCGCTCACTCGGCGCAAGCAAGGTAACACTGCCTTTCTTCTTCTTAATGATCCTGGCGCGCTCAAGATCATCTAGGTCGACACCCCCGACAGCGAGTGCCAGGAGTCGAGCTGTGTCGTACGGAAACTCTCGAGCTCCAAAGATGTCCCAGGCTAGGAGGACGAAGTCAGTCATGTCGTCAACGTGCGCTGCTTTGCCGACCAACCTCGACCGACGAAGTTGAACGACCTCTTCGCGGGCGAGGTCTAGAGCGTCCTCCGGGCGCAGCAGTTGATCCTTACCGTCTGCGTCCGGAATCGACGAGTAGACCGGCCAGTTCCGCGAGATCACCGACAGCGTCGGCCCGTAGGTTGAGAGCAGCAAGTCCACGCCGTCGATACCGTCGTGCTGGAATCGCTGTGCAGCAGACCTTGCAGCACCTCGAATTTCCCCCTCGATGTCTTCGAGGTACACATGTGCGGAACTGGGGGCAGTATCACGCTTCCGGCAGACCAACATTATCGTCGATGCCGCGGAGTTCATGTTTGCCTGATGCATTGAAAATTCAAACTCAGTGTTCACTGGCCACGAAGCTTCGATAATAAGACCCGCCCGCAACAGACCCATACCAAGCGTGTCCCAAGCCTCGGCCCGCTTATGTGTAAACATGACTGACAAGACACCATCGTCGTGGAGCATGCGGTTGCACTCCGCGAATATCGCCGTCATCTTCGCCTCGTAGTCGGCATCTGCTAACTCGGCTTTGCGTCTTCCCATTGCAGCGAAACGTGCATAGTTCGCGATTGCTTCATTATCCACATCTGCTAACTCCTGAGGAAACACCTCAGGAACGATTCGCCCCCAAGTCCTCTTGTGCCAAACATAGAAAAAGTCCGATAATTCTCCATACATCACATTGTCATAATATGGTGGATCAATGCAAATATGCGAGATGGACCCGGTTTCGACGCCAGGGATGTTCGCCGCGTTTCCTTGGAAGAGGATTACCTCGGGGTCGTGTTCTCCTCGCGATTGTTGAAGCAATTCGGACGATATCCTGGAGGCCTTAGTGACCTGGGCAGAAGCCCAGCGAAGTAGGTGGCCCGGAGTCATCTTCTCGGCAAAAGTACTTTTGAATGAGAAATTGTGACTCTCAAAGGTATGCTGCACCGATCTCTGGCTAATGTTCCATGCCGACATACGGCTGTTGTAATCAAGCATCTTTCCGTGCATTAGGGTAAGTAAATTTAAGACCGCTTCAGCATGTTCGCCACACTCGGCACGAACCTCGCCAACTATATCCTGATATAGTTGGACGAAAGTTACGTGTGTGAGTAACTGGCGATCGGTGAACATGGAGCGCCAGTTATTGATTCCATACAGGCGGTGCCCTCGATTATAGTTCGACACATCAGGTATATCCTCGCTTGGTACGAGGTCTAGGCGGGCCCACTCGTCCATGCTTACCGCAACTGCCTCGCTCGCGCGTTCTAATGCGCGCTGCTCGACATCCGTCGGAGTCCGAAACGTCAAAGCTCCTGGCCGCTTCCCAGGACGACCTGTAGCACGCCAGCCGACCGCATACATGATGGGCCGCATTCGTCCGGCTTGTGCCTCTGACTTAATGTAATCGCCATCAATAGTAAGGTCGTCATATGGCGAAATAGCAGTTCCACCCTTCATGGTTCCCTTAGAAGGATCGAAGCTGAACGTTGGACCTTCGACGACTCGTAGTTCGTACGATTCGTCGCTGATCTCAAGGGAGACGGCTGCCTTAGGGTGAGCCTTGTCAAGCCAGAAATTCGGCAAAAGTGGAATCTTCCGCCCCGTGCGCGGGCAGGCTATTTCATAGGCATATAAGTATTCAGCGACTTCGGAGCCTTGATCAACCGGAAAGAACGGGCGAAGGCGATCTTCGAGTCGCTTCGCCAAGCGGTTGGCAAATAAGGCTGCCAACTCGGAGATGACATCCCCGTAGTCACTGGGGTACTTGACTCCACCGTTTATCACGGAGACCGCAATGCTGTTGAGGTCATTCGCAAATACAGGGAGTCCGAACCGTGCTGCCGCGAAAGGGATACTCCCACCGCCGGCAGTAGGGTCTGCCACGGCGGGAACTCTGCCCCAAGTGTGAATCAGCAACCGATGTAGCAGATCGAGGTGGAGTGCGCTCGGACTGTTTTTCCACGCTTGGCGGTAACCGAATGCTTCGATACCTTTGGCAATTCCAGTTCCTTCGCGCCGGGCAGCCTCCACAGGGTCCCCAAGAATACCGACGGTCGTTAAGAACCACTTCCTGTAGGAATCCACTGTTGACAGAGGCTCGTCGTCAGGGAACTGGTCGGCTAGCTCCTTCGTCCAAGTAGGAAGTAGGCCCCCGAGCACCACAGCTTGCGAAGCTACGATGGGTCGTCGTGCCCACCAGACATGCAAATAATTAAGCGGCGGCAGATCGGTGAATACCTTACGTTCCCTTTTCGACTCAATCCCAAGTTCAGCGACGGGAAGCCAGTCTTCGATGAGTACACGAGGGCGGATGTTGGTCATGTCGTCTTTCGTCAGTCGTCGGCAAGGAGTGTACGGAGCGCTTTGCGTGCGCGGGAAGCTTCGATGCCAACGCACTTCGAGTACCAGTAATAGGTTTCCTCGACGCTCATAGCGTTGATGCCTGCAACGATCGCTCGCACTCTGGCGTGCTTTGCGATGGGCTGGGTGGCGAGGAGGATCAGTGCGAGTCTGACGCCGTCGACTTCGTCGATCTGGATCGGGGCCTTGCGGTTGAACGCGAGGACGCTGGGCGAGTGGCCGGAGCCGCGGACTGCCGCGAAAAGGGCGTCGGTGATCCGGCCAGTCTGCGCGGGTGCGGTCGCAACGACGGGCGCGACAAGTGCGTTTCCGGTCTCGCCATAGGTTTCCTCAAGGACAAGTCCGTAGGAGTCATTCTTCCCGGGTACGACCGTGATCCGGAACGCGCGCGTCACGCCGACTGCGGTGAGGGGCCGGATTCGGGTTGTGGTGTTGCGACGGACGCTCATCGGGTCACCTCGGCAGACATGGTGGTCTGCTGGATCTGAAGGTTCTTGACCACGGTGTGAATCTGGCTGACGTCCGCGCTGTCGATGTCGACGGGCGGGTCGAAGACAACGTCGAGAGTCATATCGCCCGCAATCTTGGTGGCGCCGGAAAGTGCCTTCTTGACGTTGCCGTAGGCATTCTGGAAGTCGGCCCGCTGCGCGGTTCCGGTGAACTGAAGCCCTCCCGTGAGGTTCTTGTACTCGGCGAGGATACGGCTTTTGACGATGATGGCATGTTTTGGCAACATGCCGAGCGCGATGACGGCGAGGTCGATGTCACCGGTGCCCTTCGCTTCGTCCGCCGTGACCTTGATGGTCAGCCGGGAGACCGTGCGGATGGTGAAGTCCTCAATCTGGTCGACCAGTTTCTGAAAGGCGGCGCCGCCGGGGCCTGATGCGTTGAACGTCTTGCTGTTGACGGTCCTGGTCGGTACGTCGACGCCGGCGGCGTCGGCGTCGGCCCGGGTGATAATGCGCAGGGTGTCGAGCCCCTTCTCCTTCAGTGAGCTCGGAGACAGCGCTCGCACACCCGGCGCAGGGTCGGTGTCGAGAGCGACGAACCACTTGTAGTCGCTGGCCTGCACCGCGGCTGAGAGGAGCTCAAGGACGTCAGCTTTGGACGGTTCGCCCCCACACTCGGCGTCAAGCAGGGCCCGAACTTCGGCGCCAGTGGTGGCGGCGCCGGTGAGGACCGCGCGCAGGTCGGCCTGGGTCGGCTTGCGGACGAGCAGTCCACGGTTCTGAGCCTCGGCGGCGGTCATGATCTCGGCGTCGCTGCTGAACCCGACGTTCATCCCGGCCATCGCATGCGCGGTATAAGCCTTGCCAGTGGCGCCATCGTAGTAGACCCAGCTTTCGTTCTTGATGCCGTTGGCAATGGCCTCACGCAGGAGTGCAACGTTACGGACGATCGGGGATGCGTGGTCCATCCAGAAGTAGTCAACGATCGCAGCGGTGGTGACGGAGTCGACCTTCGGCCAAGTCTTCGAGCGCAGGAACGACGCGGTGAACGAGTCACGCCGGATCTTGCCCTCGTCCTCGAGAAGCGCGATCACCGCGGACGTCGCGTTCTTCGGATCGCCTTGGACCTGCGGGGGCAGCTCCTTGTGCCGCAGGTGCCCATTCGACTTGTCGTTGGTGGGGAAATAAATGTGCTTGTAGCAGCGGTTCACCGCGATCCGCGCTTCGAGCGACGCCTGCTTCTGGTAGGTCTCGATCTTCTTCCTTACCTCGGCGCTGAACTGGCTCAGACGGGTGGTGTCAGCGGCGAGGATGTCCGCGGCGATCAGCGCACGGGCCCGGTCCTTGAGGACGTCGATCTGGTCGTCAGCAGGAACCGCGAACAAAACACCGTTGCGGTACTTGCGGGGCGAGCCGACGGCGCCGGCCTTGTCGAGCATCTCGACGAGCAGGCTGGGGGCGGCGTCGGCGTCCTTCGCGTTCACCGACAGGACGCGGTAGTCAAGCACCGCGACGCGCAGGCTGGCCTGATCCGGGACGTCGACAGCGGCGGCCGGAAAGTGGACCGCTGTAACCCCACCGTCGTTGGAAAATGCACGACGAATGAGGTCGTCGACGATGGATGCGACACGAGTGTTCGCGACGTTGCGCTTCTCGGCCTCAATGATGGCATTGACATTCGGTTCGACGTTGAACCGCCACCGCGCCCCGTCGAAGGACAGATGCCAGAAGACCTTCTCCGACTCGGTCAGTGCCTTCTCGAAGATCGTGGCGTCCTCGCCGGGCCGCAGCGTGCCGAGCAGCCAGTCGTTGCGGCCGGCGCCGGCGTTGGACTTCATCTCCAGCGAATGTGTGAATACGGTTCGGGCGACCCGGGTCGCGTAGTGCGGTTTGCCAGGAAAGACATCAGCATCCACCGACACCGCGTGAGAGGTGGAGCCAGCGAAGTCGCCGATTGCGACGGAGGAGAACTCCCCGCGACCGAGTCCGTCGGTGAGGTGGTTGAGGACGGGTGCGTCGGCGTAGTCGATGTCGCCGACGTTGATAATCGCAGTGTCGTCGCCGTCACGGTAAATGCCAGCGACCACCTCAGCGAGGAGCTTCAGGGCGCCGCGGGCCCGCTGGAACTGGGGGATGTCCCCGAGCCGCTTGTCGAGAACGCGCACCAGCTCGGGATGGAACGGGTACGACTTGGCGACCTGGTCGCCGTAGGTAACGGGCTGTTCCGGTCCGCCAGCGAGTGTTTCGGTCTTCCCTAGCACTTCGTAGAAATCCCGGTAAGCATCGCCGGCGGCCCGGGCGGCCGTCTGATCGACGGTCTTGAACAGGCGGGTCTTGAGGATCTCGCCGATCTCAGTGTCATCGGCCGGCTTAATGACGGCCGAGGGCTGGACCGCGCGGGTGAGCACATCGGAGGTCTCGGCCACAGCGTCGCTCGCGGCGGAGGCGGCATCATCGAGGAGGTCGGTCATCTCGGTGGTCTCTTCACCGAACGCGTTAGTCGCGGCGGCCAGAGTGATGATGACGGAGACGTTGTTCGTTGGGTCGGATGCGACCTCGAAGAGGTTGCCGAGGAACACGGGGATGGCCTTAGCCATGCGGCGGACGTCTTCGCTGCCGGAGGAGGTGACCTGTCGGATGTACTTGGCGATCTCGTCAATAATGACAATGGTCGGCTGCCCAGCGAACGCTTCTTTGAGCGTCGCGGTGCCGGGCGCGGTACGTTCCTGATCGCTGGCGGCCAGTGCGTCGAAGGCGGCGTCACCGATCTGAGCTGCCATCTCACCCCAGAGGGTGTAGGTACGGCGACCGTTAGTCTCGACGCCGGCGACCGGGTCGAGTGCGTCACCGACGAGGGCTGCGATCGGGACCGGCCCGTCGGGCATCAGTGCCAGATCAACGAAGTCGGCGAGGTTGGCCGGCCGGGCGCCCTTGGCGAGGTGATAGACGGCAGTGAGGCCGTGGGTCTTTCCGCCGCCGAACGAGGTGGTGGGGCGCAGGACGCCATTCTCGGCTGCCACACCCTTCGCTCCGGTTACGCGACCGAAGGTCTTCGTCAGGAGGGTGCGCAGACCGCTGGTGGCGTAGGTCTGCGCGAAGAACGCATCAGGGTCGCCGTAGACCGGGTAGTGGTCGGCGTCGCGGACAACCTTGTCCAGCTGGGCTGCAAAGTGATTGTCGGCGAGGCCGCCGCTGAGGACATCTTCGCGGGGATCGCACGCTGCGCGTAGCGCGACCAGCCCTGCGCTGTCGTTACTGTTTGCCATTTCCTGCTGCTACCTTTTTGTTCAGTGACGCCGTGGGCGTCGAGTTTCGCGGATGCTTGAGTTGCGCGAGCGTCCACGCGCGTTGCGCTAACGGCTGTGGTTGATCGATTGAAAAGCCGATGCTCATCCGCTGCGCCGTGAGACGGGCCGCACCTCGCGTGAGATGCGCCGAATGTGTTCGCGCGTATACCCGGTTTTGCGGACAAGGTCAATCTGCTTTTCTCCGTCGCGTAGTGCATCCCGGATTGCTACGTGCAGTGCCTCTCGCGTGGTCTGTACGAGCTGTTGCGCACGGGTGTGCGCGGCGAGCGCCTCGTCGAGCGGGTCCATGGGAGAAGCCTACCAAGGTTGGCCTCCTCAACTTGGCATATGGCTGGCAACACGCTTTCCCGTATCGGTATGGACGGGACGGAGACAAGGACGGGTGGAGAGCCTTACCGCGCCGTATTCGCGAACCATGCGAAACCAACTTATTACCGGTGAGGTCTCGTATTGCCTGGTCTTGAGTTCTTACCCGTCGTCGCGCAGCGCTGGGTACGACGGACGGGGTGCCGGACCTCACCGGTCACAGGGTTAGCTGCGGTGGGATGAAGGCTTCGGAGGCGTGGCAGAGCGGCCTAATGCGGGCACGTGAAATGTGCCTGGTGCTAATTACACCCGGGGGTTCAAATCCCTCCGCCTAGTCCTTTCATTAGCAAAGCTAATGAAAGCTTGGGATGTCGCCGCGCTTGGCAAAGTGACGTCCTTGTCCACGTCAACCCGCTCGCCGCTGGACCTTGGTGAAGGGGATTCGTCTTGGATCGCCCAGCCGACAAGCCGCGGCGTCAGTGGCGGCTCCTAGACTGCGCAGGTGATACCGACTCCACCGACGGGTTTCGAGCACCTCCACGGCTTCGATTTCAACTATGACTTCTGGTTCGAGTGTGGCTGCGGGCAGCGTATCCAGGTGCTGGCCCCCGCCTACGAACTGCAGTGCGAGGGCTCCGAGCCGTACCCCGTATGCGGCTGCGGCACAGCCATCGATATCAGTGAGGCATCGCCGAGTGTCCGTAACCTGTCCGATGTCGATCACGACGACGGACAGGTGGACCAACACGTCTGGTATCACTCGAGCACCTGCCAGGACTGGCCGTCTTGGGACGCCTACCGCCGCGACATCGCCGCCGGGCTGAAGACATCATTGCTGGAGCCAGAGAAACATGCGGAAGCGATTGACGAAAGGTGCTCGCTGGCATTGCATCTAGGCACCTATGCGGCAGCGGTGGAGAACGTAATGCGCCGAATGGCCGATGAGGACTCCCTCGACCACGAGTATTGGCTCCATCAGGTAGAGATCCGGTTGCGGCCCGAGGAGCTGTTCCCTGGTGTCAACGGCGAATTGAGTGGCATGTTCGGTGCTGTCTCGGCCGCCGAACTCGCTCGTCGCGGCGCCCTCGCGGTCCGATACGTCAACACCCACGAGGCGGCCGGATCCATTTCGCTCGCCATCGATCCGCAGGTGATTACCAGAGTGCGAACGATACAGCTGTCAGCGGCGCCGGCAGCTCCGCTGGCGACTAAGGCCGGCGAGCAGGCCGTCATCCTCGCCACTGAGAAGTTGGCGACCGCCGAACAGCTTCGACCCGATATTACGGGCGTTCCTGAGGATCAGATCTTCGATTCGGAGTCGACCGTCTTCCTGGAGGAGGCGACCGGACGTGCTGTTTCCGACAGTGCCAGGAAATACGCGCAGCAGATGGAGCGGTATCGCGATCGGCGTGCCGAGATTTGGTCATCGCTGGAGGGGGCGCTCGTCGACGCGTACTTGACTGATGTGAATCCGCAGATGCGCAAGCGGCTCACCAGGGTGATTCCGAATAACACCGAGACTGAGAAGTATCACGAGCGGTTCCGGATGATGGCTGGCCTTCTGGTGCAGCCTCGCATAGTGGTCGAGCAATTCGAAACCGCGTTATGGCGAACACCGGAACCACCGACTCAAATCGTGCAGCCATCCGAGTAGTCCCTATGCGATTTCGTATTCAGTTCAGTGACTAGCCGGGTACCAGGCAGCTTGGGCCTCTACGTCGAGGACAACGACTATTGCGTTTAAGCGGCTGGGCTTCATGGATGCTCATGGTCCCCAGTGGGCCCGGATTTCATCGATTCGATCCTCGCCACGCGGTCCATACCTGGTGCGCGTCAGCGGGTACCGGTGAAGTTCCGTGGGCGCCGCCGGGGGTTGTTCGGCGCCACGGCTCGGTGATGCGCGATAGTGGCAGGGTTCGGACTCGGTACGCCCGATGATGGAGGTCTTCTGGTGTCGATGTCGCTGGCCGCGTTGGCGGACCTGGCCGAAGAAGAGGGCCGGGGCACGGTCGAGCTGTTTGCGCCGCGGGTGCGGTTTCGGAGTGTGGGCCACAGCGACCTCGACGCGTGCCTGGACTGGTTCGCCGAACTGGTGATGACGGTGGATATCGACGACGCCGACGACGTGGTCGTCGGTTCACTCGACTTCACGGTGATCCGTCTCGCACCGAGGATCCGATCGCGGTGTGCCTGGACCAGTTCGATGGTGATCGCGAGATGCTGGCCGGGTTGTTCGACGGCAATCAACTCGCCGAGCAGGTCGAGGAACAGTTCGAGACCGTGACTGTCGTCACCGAGGCGGTCCTGATCCCGAATATCGCGTTCGTCACCGAGCCGCTGCGGGGCCACGATCTGGGTCTGTGGCTGGTGGCTGAGACGATTCATCGGATGCTGCCCACCGGGATGGTGCTGATGTGGCCCTACCCGGTGTCCGGCACCGGCCCCGACCCCGACACCGGCGTCGATTCGGATCCCGACGCGGGCTCGGCGCAGATCACCGCGCTCGACAGTGCCATCGGCCGGCTGGCGGACCATTTCGGGCGGTGTGGGCTGACCCCGGTCGAGTCGGCGCCGTGGGCGCTGGGCATGTCGACTGCCTTCGAGGCGCTGACCGTGGCACGGTCCCGACTCGGTGTGGTCCGCCGCACCGTGGTGTCGCTGACGCTCGAGCAGCTCCGGGCCGCGTCTCCGCCGCCAGCATCGGACGAGTAACGGACCGACGCGGCATCGTCCGCCCCGATCCCGAGGAGGACCGATGCGCGCCCTTAGTCCCTCTGGACCGGTTGCGGTGCGCCAGTGCGGTCGCGATCGGCGGCTAGGTGACAACGCCGCCGCGGTCGTCGCTTGACGCGGAAGTGTCCGCGACCCGATACTGGACGTGCCCACGGCATAGCGTTCGTGGGAAGTGGACCCGGGAGCTCTCCGGACGGTGAGTCGCCCGGGTTTTGCGTATCTAGGGCAGGGTATGCACTTCAATGATGTCGGCCACGGCCTTTCGGTGATGTCCACCCTTCCCCCACGCCCAGGCGATTACGTCAGGAACCCAGAGCATCGGCTCGCTCGTCGGTACCGCGTGCCGGAAGGGGAACCCCGGTCCACTCGAGGCCATCAGCGCCGCCCGGATGACGTGCCGGTCCTGTCGATCCTGATCGCAGGATTCGAGCCAGAGCTGACGGACACCCATCGTGTCGAGGTCGGAGACCATCGCAGCAAGGGCCTCGTCGCGGGCACGGCGCTCCGGCCGGCCGTGCAGCCGCGCGACATACAGGTGCGCCTGCACATCGAGCCCAACGACCCCACGGATGATTTCGTGCGCTCTGCGACTGTCGTGTGACATGTGGATCCGTGCAGCCCTCGGGGCACGCAACGCCTTCAGTGCCTTACGGGCCTCGGCCAGATCGGCGGGAGCGATCGTCGCCGCGCAGACAAGGTAGTCACCGCGACGTGACTCGTCCGCGAACGCATGCATCGCTCACCTGCCTCTCGAAGTTCGGTGACGGCAACTGAATCACGCGGGCGTCCAGCGTTCAAACCAGCCTGGTGATGCTCCTGTGGATAAACATCGGCCTCGACTACGGGGTGATCCACAATCCTGAATCGATGGCCGGCGGGGTCGGTGATCGTCGCCGACCAATGATCGTCTCCGGAATGACGTCGTGATGCTCGGGGGCGGCAAGGGCACCGTCCAGGCCCGCCGCAATACGGCGAGGTGTTCCCACCTTCGGATGTGTGCGAGCGTGTCGGACGGTGGCGCATGAGGCCTTGATAGAACAGAGGGTGCTGATACCGATGGTGAGCCTTGAGGGGGGCGTGTGCGTTTCAAAGATGAGCATCCAGAGTTGTTTCGCCAACTACATCCGAACCGCAATGTCGGGGTCGATCTCGATTCGATCCCGAACTCGTCCCAGGAGATGCTGTGGTGGCGATGCCCTGTCGGTCACGAGTGGCGCGATACACCGCTGCAACGGCGATCGCACGCGACGTGGAAGAAGGGGAACCCCAACGCCTGCCTGTACTGCATCGCCCCTGGCTGCATCGTGCACAGTTGCGGTCACCGCAGACTTCTGCCCAGCGAAACCACTTTTCGTGTGCTCGCCCACCCGTGCGACAAGTGCGAGGTCACAGAGCACACCCGCCTGATCCTCGGCGCGCTCGACGATTCGGCTGCGGCCGCGGTCCGCATCCTCGACGGCAGCCCCCTCTACGCCCTGTTCTGCGGCACGGCGGCCGACACCGTCGAATGGTGGGACGAGATCTTCCCCCTGGTGGAGGCATATTTCGTTCGGATGGTCAGCGTGTACGTCGCAATCGCGACCGTTGAGCATCGTCCCACTCTGAGCTGTCCGACATCGACCGTCCTCGGCGCGTGCATGCTGCGCATCCTCGATGCGCTGCCGCAGGACTGTCGGGAGGAGATGCACTCGGCCGTGCCGGACGATGCCGGACAATTTCGTTCTGCACATCTTCCCGGTGATCACAATGTTGGGATCGGATGGGCACTGAAGAAGCTCGGCTTCGACATCCTCGACACAGCCCTACCGGACGATATCGAGCGCCGCGTGCAATTCTGCGAGCGACAACGCTTCTCCGCGACCGGTGAGTTGCCTCCGGTCAACCTCGCAGGCAGGCACTATCCCGCCTTCATCCACCTTCCTCGGGACCGCGAGAAAGGGGCAGAGACCGAACTACGCGGATTCCGCCCGAAGCAGCCCCCACCACGGATAACGGCCCTGCGGGTCACGCTCGACGAATCCTCACCCGCCGAGAGCGACGACCCCCTCGGCCGAACGCACGTCGGTTACGCCCCCGATCTGCCGCCGCAGGAACTGTGGGAGCGGGGACGCGGAGTGTGGAAATTCCGCGCCGATCACGTCGCTGCATCAACGATCGTCCTCCTGGTGCACGACAGGACGGTTGTGCTGGTGGCATCGATCACCGGACTGACCCTGCACCGCGGCGGCCTGGCCATTCTCGGTGAGCCACTTCCCGATCACCCTCTCCTCGGTACGCCTGACCCGCTGCATACACCGAATCCTCTCGCTCACGGCGTCCTCAATCGTTGACCGGGTCCCGTGAGCAGCGGGACCAGTGTGCCGTCGCACGGTCGGTGCTTTCAACGGGCCTGTAGCGCGCCGGAATACCACCCGCTCCGCCGGTGTTGAAGAGGCTGACGGTGGCGCTCATACCCCGGGTACCACACCAGAAGAGTCGCTGCGAGCGACCACTTGCCGAGAGGCGATATGGCGTCACTGTCACCGTCACCCCCGAGCCCGGGTAAGACCTACAGTGCGTAGCGTTCCCCAGGCGTCGGGGATGAGGAGCCGCTGACGCCGGGGAAGGTCGGCGGCTTTCCTCTGGACTACAGGTCCTCCACGCGCACCGATTGAAAATCGACGTCGAAGCGCCGGCCCTTGAGCGAGGGGTGGCGGAGCCCACCGGCCGTGTGCGCCCTGTAGGCGACGTCTACGACCAGCCGAGGAGTCAGCCACTGAACCGCACGGCCTCGGTTCTGGCCTGGGCGACCCGGGTCTCGGCGACCTGGATCTCGGTGTTGGTCAGATCCAGGATGGTGCGCAGCTGCGTCAGCAGTGTGGCGGTGTCGGACGTGCTCATACGTGATTACCCCTTTCGACGCGGATGGATGGCATCGGTTCGGCGCAGGATGCACCGCCCCGTGACTACCCCGACCTACCCTCCGGAAACCCGTCGCGCGTGTCTGATCGTTCGGCGCTCATGTGGGTTCCTGCCTATGCTCGGGGGTCCGCCGAGCGAAAGGGTGCGAGCATGCCCAGGAACACGAGTGCGAAGAAACCGGCGCCTGCGGCGGTAGCGGTGGGTGCGCGGGTGCTGGTTCGCCGACAGTCCGAGGAGGCGCAGACCGGTGAAATCGTTGAGGACTACGCCGCCCTGACCAACTCCCAGCGTGGGCACGAGTGGGCCCCCGCGCATCGATGGGCCATCGCCCTCGACGACGGGCGCCTGGCTTTCGCCGACACCGAGGACCTCACCCTTGATCCCGGCGCACACTGATCCGGTCCGCGCGGCCCGGATGGTCAGCTGACCAGGCTGACCGAGTTATCCCCAGGATGTGTATCACTGGAGTGAAAGCTCGTCTGCGCGATTGTGCAGCTACGGCAATAAATCCCATGTGGCGTCCTCCGGCGCGATATCCGATCGGCGGCCTTTGTACGAGGAATGTCTCAGACCGCCGACCTTGCTGAGCTCGCGGAACTCGACGTCGACGACAACCTGGGGCTCGACCCAGTGCACACCACGAGGGGGGTCAGTACGTGTCGACGAGGTGGGAAGAGGGCTGGTCGGACGCTCGAGTTTCCCCAGTTGGTCGCGCAGTTGCCGGCGCATCGAGGCGGTAAATCCCGTGCCGACCTGACCGATGTACCTCAAGACCCCCTCGGTGTCATAGGCGCCCAGGACGAGGGAGCCGACTACGTTCCACTGCGGCCCACCTCCAGCGATCCAACCGATGACGACGGCCGACATTCTCTGTCTGACGAGTGTCTTCACCCACGACCGAGTCCTCCTGCCCGGCAGATAGATCGATGAAATCTTCTTGAAAACACACCCCTCCATCCCGGTCTCGCGGGCCACACCGAGCATGGTGTCTGCGCTCAGCCCGAGCCAATGCGGCGGTGCCTGCACCGGCAGACCCGCACCGTGGGCGGGGACGAGTTCGGCGAGTTCCGCCCGCCGATCGAGATACGGCGCCGATATCAAATCCTTCCCGTTCAGAACAAGCAGGTCGAACGCGAAAAAGTTGACCGTGACCTGGCGGCGCAGCACCGCAGACGGGCGCACCACATTCATGCGGCGTTGCAAACGGCCGAAGGAAGGCCGCCCATCGGCTCCCAACGCCACAACCTCGCCGTCGAGCACGACCCGGCGGCGGCCGCCGAAAGCGTCGACCAGGGCCTCGACCAGTTCCGGATACGACGACGTCACCACGTTCAGATTCCGGGACCACAGAACCGGATCACCCTGGCCACCGGCAGAGGCCAGCAGTCGGCAGCCGTCGTACTTGATCTCCGCCGCCCACGACCCACTCGATTCACCCTCGGGCGGAGCGCCCAGGGTCGCCAACATCGGAGCAATCAGCCCCCGGTCGGCACCGTTCATCCGCTGATTGTCCGCCCCGACGAGGCATTATCCGTGGTGATTCACTTCCTGCACGACAATGAAGCCGGGAACTTTCCGTCGCCTGGGCAGTAGTGTCTGCCTGGCTGTAACCGGAGCAGAAGGAGTACACACGTGGCGCGGAAAATGGTCGTGGAGCTGGTCGACGACCTCGACGGCAGTGTCATCGAGGCAGGCGAGGGCGAGCACATCACGTTTTCGGTGAACGGTGTCGACTACGAGATCGACCTCAAGACGAAGAACGCCCGCGAATTCCTCAAGACGATGGACTTCTACATCGAACATGCCACCAAGGTGGGGAGCCAGAAGCGCCGCCCGACCGCCAAGACCGGCTCGGCACGGTCCCGGTCGCGGGCCCGGGAGGTGCGGGAGTGGGCGGCCGCGAACGGCTACGAAGTGTCCGCACGCGGCCGGATCCCCGCCGACGTCCAGGAAGCGTTCGACGCAGCACCCTGACCCCATCTCGACACCAAGCCGCAGGCTCCGGCTATGGCGCAGGTACGAGGTACTTCACCCGGATGCTGAACGGATATTTTCCTGGCGCCTCGCTCGTGGACTCGATCAGCGCGCGGTCATCCTCGAGACTGAGGATGGTGAACACCGACTTCCCCTCAGGGTGGACCAGCACCCGGTCCCCTACCTTCACGAACCCTGTCCTCCGTGCCCGCACCGCCGAAGGCCCAGGTCAACAGCGGTAAAGTTTTGCGCCCCGGCAAGGCTTCCCTCCGAGACGGGGCACCCCCAGACTAGCTCAATTCGAATATATGTGCGAATAGACTGAGTGGGTGAAGTACGAGGAAGCGCCCGATCGGTGTCCGAACAATCACCTGCTGATTAGTGGGCGGTGCCTCGTCGGCTGGGAGGTCTGCGGGTGCCCGGCCGCGGTGGCCAAGAACTCGGGGCATCGCACGTTCTTCTGTCGCGTGTGCGGGGAGACGGTGCGGATCCCGCCCTGCTCCGGTGCGCAACCACAGGCTGACCGGTGGTTCACACTCCCCAAGTCCGACTGACTCGAGGAAATCGCGGCCGTGCGGCCGCCTGTCGGTGGCGATCCGTAGACTCGGATTCGTTCTGGTGTGCATACCCCCCATTCATGTTCCCGGAACCCCCGTGCCCCGGCGCCATCCCCCCCGACGTCGGGGCACAACCATGCGCACCGGCGGACGAGAAGAGCGGGGATGACGGAGTCGAGGCCAGGGCGGATCCCGGTGGGTGATCCCATCGCGCTGCGCTTCGACCCGGAGACCAAACACCGACTCGACGAGATGGCCGAGGGCAT
>NZ_JBIRXS010000021.1:0-125950 GCF_044389235.1 Rhodococcus sp. NPDC019647
CACCTCGGCCGAGGCGATCGGACAGCTGCGCAGGCTGGGCCTGACGCCGATCATGCTCACCGGCGACAACACCGCCGCCGCCCGCGCGATCGCCGACCAGGTCGGTATCGACGAGGTGATCGCCGAAGTGCTGCCCGCCGACAAGGTGGACGTCGTCAAACGGCTGCAGGATCAGGGCAAGGTCGTCGCGATGGTCGGCGACGGTGTCAACGACGCAGCCGCCCTGGCGCAGGCCGACCTCGGTCTGGCGATGGGCACCGGCACCGACGTCGCGATCGAGGCCAGCGACCTGACCCTGGTGCGCGGGGACCTCCGCGCCGCCGCGGATGCAATCCGGTTGGCCCGCAAGACGTTGGGCACCATCAAGGGCAACCTGTTCTGGGCCTTCGCCTACAACGTCGCCGCCCTCCCCCTGGCCGCGGCCGGTCTGCTCAATCCGATGCTCGCCGGTGCGGCGATGGCGTTCTCGTCGGTGTTCGTGGTCAGCAACAGCCTGCGGCTGCGCCGATTCCGGTCCCTCACCGGATAACCGCGGACAGGAAGACACCCAGGAGGTGGGGTGGGCGGGGCGTGCAGGCACCCACCCACCCCACACACCCTTTTACCCCATGCAGTCCCCGAAAGGAGACCGGCCATGTCCTCGGTGACAACAACCCTGGTGCGCATCACCCGACACCCCGCGACCCGGGCGGCGGCCCGATGCGCGGTGAGGTGCGCCGCATCGGCGATCGGCCGCCGGGTCGACGGCCCACATCCCGCCCCGAATACCCCGGGAGGGCATAATCGGGGGTGCTCGGCATGACACTCGGATTCCAGGAGGACACCATGGCCACCACTCCCGCGGCCACCCAGGGACCTGCCGAGACCGACGGCCATGACCATGCCGCGCACGGCTACATCACCGAAAAGGACGCCTACCTCAAGCGCCTCAAGCGCATCGAAGGCCAGGCCCGCGGACTGCAGCGGATGGTCGAGGAAGACAAGTACTGCATCGACATCCTCACCCAGGTCTCCGCGATGACCAAGGCCTTGCAGGCCGTGGCCATGGGACTGCTCGAAGACCACATCAGTCACTGCGTGGTCGACGCCGCCGTTGCCGGCGGTCCCGAAGCCGACGCGAAGATCAAAGAGGCCACCGACGCGATCGCCCGGCTCGTCCGCTCCTGAGGCACCGGTATCGGCACCGTCCGAGGGTCAGTCGTCGTCGTCCACCCCGGCGTTCTCGTCGGAAATCTCGACGAGGCGACGCAGGCAATGCATCCGCAGCGGTTCCGGAAACCCGTCCGCGAGACGGTAATAGACGGTGCGGCCCGCCTTGCGGCGGGTGACCATACCGGCGGTGCGCAGGATCCGCAGGGCGTACCCGACGGCGTCCTCGCCGAGGTCGAGAGTCAGGGCGATATCGCCCACACACAGTTCCTCGGCCAGATCGAGCGCGTAGATCACCCGGGTCCGGGTGGGGTCGGCGAGCAGGCTCAGAATGCTGCTCAACCGGGCGGCGTCGTCGCGGCTGAGCAACCGCTCACGGGCATGCGCCACCCGCTCCGGATCGACCGGGTGCCCCTCGGTGATGGACGCGTGACTCATGCACCCATTCTGACCCACCACGCACCCACCCCGCGGACCGACCGACTGTTTACCCGTACGGGTTTACGGGTATAGGGTGACGGGGCCGACGTTGTGTCAGCGGCTTCCGCCGCCGACATGCCCCTTCACGGAAAGGGAGTCATCGTGAGCACAGCCGAGAGAATGCTCGACAGCTATCCGAAGAATCTGGGGCACATCGACCAGCCGAAACTTCTGGCCTGCATCGAGGCGTGTGTCGAGTGCGCGCAGACCTGCACGGCCTGCGCCGATGCGTGTCTGAGTGAGCCGTCGGTGGCCGACCTGACCACCTGCATCCGCACCAACCTCGACTGCGCCGACATCTGCGAGACCACCGGGCGGGTGCTCTCCCGCCACACCGGCTTCAACCCCGATCTCACCTCCGCGATCCTCGAAACGTGTGTCACAGCGTGCAAGTCGTGCGCAGATCGGTGCGCCGAGCACGCCTCGATGCACGAGCACTGCTCGGTCTGCGCCGATGCGTGCCGGCGGTGTGAGAGCGCCTGCCGCGAGTTGTTCGCCGCACTCGACTGACCCCGTCTGCGCCACCGCATCCGCCGAAAAGAAAGAGAGAAGGTTGTTGTCGATGAACAAGTCCCTCGCCGCCTGCGCCGCATCGGCGGCGCTGCTGCTGGCCCTGACCGCATGTGGTGATTCCGGCACCGAGGAGAGCGCCGCGACCACCACCTCGGCCGCCGTCACCACCTCGGTGAGCGCGGAGAACGGTGCCGCCGAGCACAACGACGCCGATATCGCCTTCGCACAGGGGATGGTTCCCCACCACAGCCAGGCGATCGAGATGAGCGACATGCTGCTCGCCAAGCAGGGGATCGACCCCCGGGTAGTCGACCTTGCCCAGCAGATCAAGGCCGCGCAGGGCCCGGAGATCGAGCAACTCAACGCCTGGCTGACCGCGTGGGGCCAAGGCACCGCAGCGACCACCACGACCGGCATGAACATGACCGAGTCCATGCCCATGGGCACCGGGATGCAGATGCCCGAGGCACCGGGGGTGGTACCGCCGGCGGGCACTACGGGGATGGACATGCCCGGGATGGAGGGCGGCGACGAGATGGAGGGGATGATGTCGGCCGAAGACATGGCTGCCCTGCGCGACGCCCAGGGCGTTGATGCCGCCAAACTCTTTCTCACCCAGATGATCGAGCACCACAAGGGTGCGATCACCATGGCCCAGACCGAGGTGGAGGACGGCCAGAACGCGCAGGCGAAAGCGATGGCGCAGAACATCATCACCACCCAGCAGCAGGAAATCACCACCATGGAACAGATCCTGTCGACCCTCTAGACCGATATGCGGCTGCCACACGACCCCTTTCCGTCCCGCGGTCGTGAGGCGGAAAGGGCTCTCGTGAGCATTACCAATACCTACGCGGTCACCGGGATGACCTGCGAGCACTGCGTCAAAGCGGTGCGTGAGGAGATCGAACAACTCGACGGGGTGAGCGCCGTCGACATCGATCTCACGGTCGGCGGCCAGTCCCGGGTCGCCGTCACCGCCGACACGCCGTTGCCGCTCGATCAGGTTCGCGGCGCCGTCGAAGAAGCCGGTTACCATCTCGCCACCCCGGCGAGCTGACCCCAGGACCACGAAGGATTGACGAATGGCGCATCCGAGCGGGCATTCCGAGGCCGGCATCCACGCCGGTGACCACCGCCACCACGCGGAGCAGGCGGCCGAAAAACACGGTGCCGGACACGATCACGGCGGACACGATCACGGTGGCGGCCGGGACAAACACAAAGGCCACGGCGCCCACGGGGAGGTGTTCCGCCGCAAATTCTGGGTGAGCCTGGCCCTGTCTATCCCGGTGGTGATCTTCAGCCACATGGTCGCCGACCTCCTCGGCTACACGATGCCCGAATTTCCCGGCGTGATGTGGATCGCCCCTGTCCTGGGCACGGTGATCTTCTTCTACGGTGGCATGCCCTTCCTCTCCGGCGCCCGGAGCGAGCTGCAAGCCCGACAGCCCGGAATGATGCTGCTGATCGGCATGGCCATCTCGGTGGCCTTCATCGCCTCCTGGATCACCACCCTCGAGCTCGGTGGGTTCAATCTCGACTTCTGGTGGGAGCTGGCCCTTCTCATCGTGATCATGCTGCTCGGGCACTGGCTCGAGATGCGCGCCCTCGGATCGGCATCCGGGGCGCTCGAGGCCCTCGCCGCGCTGCTGCCGGACACCGCCGACAAGATCACCGACGACGGTATCACCGAGGTACCGATCTCCGAGCTGACCACCGGTGATCTGGTCCTGGTCCGGGCCGGGGCCCGGGTTCCGGCGGACGGCACCGTGACCGACGGCGTCGCCGAGGTCGACGAATCGATGATCACCGGCGAATCCAAGCCCGTCCCCCGGGCGGTGGGCGACACCGTGGTCGCCGGCACGGTGGCCACCGACAGCGCCCTGCGGGTGCAGGTGTCCGCCGTCGGCGAGGACACCGCCCTGGCCGGCATCCAGCGGATGGTGGCCGACGCGCAGGAATCCTCCTCCCGCGCCCAGGCTCTCGCCGACCGGGCCGCCGCCTTCCTGTTCTACTTCGCCACCCTCGCCGGCATCATCACCTTCGCGGTCTGGACATTGATCGGCAACCTCGACGAGGCGGTGGTCCGCACCGTCACGGTCCTGGTCATCGCCTGCCCCCACGCCCTCGGCCTGGCCATCCCGTTGGTGATCGCCATCTCCACCGAACGCGCCGCCAAGGCGGGAGTTTTGGTCAAGGACCGGCTCTCCCTGGAACGGATGCGGACCGTCGACGTGGTCCTGTTCGACAAGACCGGCACCCTCACCCAGGGCAAGCATGCCGTCACCGGACTCGCGGCGAGTGCGGCCGTCACCGAGGACGACCTCCTCGCCCTCGCCGCCGCCGTCGAAGCCGACAGCGAACATCCGGTCGCCAGGGCCATCGTCGCCGCCGCCGCAGCCACGGTCCCCGCTTCAGCGGGCAGCTCTGCCACCGACTTCCGGTCCCTGCCCGGCCGCGGCGTGCGCGCCACCATCGACGGCACCGACGTGTCGGTCGGCGGACCGGCCATGCTCGCCGACCTCGGTGTCACCGTCCCGCCCGAGGTCGCCGCGGCAACCCAGCCGTGGGTGGGCCGCGGCGCGTCGGTGCTGCACGTGGTCCGCGGCGGCGGCGTGGTCGGCGCCCTCGCCCTCGAGGACAAGGTGCGGGACGAGTCCCGCCAGGCCATCGACGCCCTGCACCGGCGGGGAATCAAGGTCGCCATGATCACCGGGGACGCCCGGCAGGTCGCCGACGCCGTCGCCGCCGATCTGGGTATCGACGAGGTGTTCGCGGACGTGCTGCCGGAGAACAAGGACGCGAAGGTCGCCGAATTGCAGGCCCGCGGGCACAAAGTGGCGATGGTCGGCGACGGCGTCAACGACGCCCCCGCCCTGGCCCGGGCCGAGGTCGGTGTCGCGATCGGCGCGGGCACCGACGTGGCGATCGAATCGGCCGGGGTGGTGCTTGCCGCCGACGACCCCCGCGCGGTGCTCTCCATCATCGACCTCTCGCGGGCCAGTTACCGCAAGATGTGGCAGAACCTGGTGTGGGCCACCGGTTACAACATCATCGCCGTCCCCCTCGCCGCCGGCGTGCTGGCCTTCGCCGGGGTCGCCATCTCCCCGGCCGTGGCGGCGGTGTTGATGTCGGTCTCAACCATCGTCGTCGCGCTCAACGCGCAGCTTCTGCGCCGGATCGACCTCGACCCGGACCGGCTCGTCCAGCACTGATTCCGAGCGACGCGCCCTGCTGCGGGTGTTTCACCGGGACAGCAGGACGCCGATATTGGCCCAAACCTTCTCGAGGACAACACGCTCCGACGTTCCCGGATCCGGGTCCCCACCGACATGTTCACCGACGAGACCCGGCTCCCCCCACACACGACGACCGGTGCTGACAATGTTCGGTCAATGACAGACGGCCCCGGCGGGCCGCGCGGTCAGCGCGCGGGGCGCAGCCCACCCAAGGTGACCTGCACGAGCCGCTGGACCGCTTCCCGGGTGGGAAGGCCGGTGGCGGCGGTCAGGGCGTGCAGGCAGTACCTCGCCAGCTCGTCGGCGGCGATGTCGTTCCTGAGCTCGCCGGCGGCGGCGGCCTCGGCGATCAGGTCCGTGATGAAGTCGGTGAGGTGGTGTTGCGCCCGGCCGACGTGCTCACCGCGATGCAACGCGGCGGTGTCCACCGTGGGCTCATGGTCGTGGAGGATCAGGGCGTAGGCGGCGAGCACCGCCCCCAGCCGGGCCGCGGCGCCGCCGACGGTGCGATCCCGCACCTCGGCGAGATAGTCCAGATGCCTGAGGATCTGACGTTCGTGCCAGGCCAGGACGATCGCTTGTACGTCGGGAAAGTACTTGTACAGCGTCGCCCGGCCGATACCGGTGTCCTCGGCGATCCGCGACATCGTCACCGACGCGAGCCCATGGTGGGCGACCAGCGTCGCGGTGGCGTCCATGACCGCCTCGCGGACCGCTTTGCGATGCTCCTCGATCGTCTCGTTCCACAGCTTCGGCACCATTGAAGTGTACGCACCGGCGCACACAACACAGTGCGATTGGGGCGTGACGCTGTGTATCGTAAAACATCGGTTATGCAGCATTCCCTGTTGCTCGGACGGAGGCCACGATGACTGAACCCACTCCCCACGCCGATTCCCCCCGCCCCGGCGATGCCGGTGGTTCCGGTCCTCGGCGTGAACCCACGCCGCGCTGGGTAAAAGTGGTCGGCATCGTCGTCGGCGTCCTGCTCGCGCTGGTGATCCTGCTGATGATCTTCGGCGGCGGCAATCACGGCCCCGGTCGGCACCTGTCCGCCGGGAACACCGTCGGCCCTGCTTCGTTCAGCGAGGACGTCGACGTCATCCAATCCGATGGTTACCTCGGTGATCGTCTCGGCGCGCGGACGGTCGCTGCGTGAGCATGCCGCCGGGGCTGCGGAAGCTCGCGCGCACCGTGCACATCTGCGCCTCGGTCGGCTGGCTCGGCGCGGTGCTCACGTATCTGGCGTTGGCCATGGCCGCGCTGATGAATTCCGGGACGTCGACCGGGCGGACCCTGTATCCCGCGATGGAACTTCTCGTCTGGGCGGTGATCCTTCCGCTCAGTCTGGCATCACTGGTCACCGGGCTCATCTCGTCGCTGGGCACCCCGTGGGGCCTGCTCCGGCACTACTGGGTGCTGTTCAAACTGGTGCTCAATGTCGGCGCGTCGGCCGTGTTGTGGCTGTACACGCGGTCGATCGACCACTCCGCCGCCATCGCCGCGAGAACGACCCTGTCCGATGCCGAGGTGCTGGTGCTGAGAAACCCGACCCATGTGGTCCACGCCGGTGGCGCCGTCCTGGTGTTGCTCGCCGCGACCGTACTCGCGGTGTACAAGCCGCGAGGTCTGACCCGGTATGGGTATCGAAGCCAACGTACGGCGGCGACCCGGTAGCTCCACACCCACCTTGGGAGCAGGGATGAAGTCGTCAGTCCAGGCCGATGATCGATGCGCCTCGTTTGGTGAGCCACTTGAGCGGGTCGGTCTTGTCCCCGTCGGATGTTTCGACTTCGAAGTGCAGGTGCGGCCCGGTCGAGTTGCCCCGATTTCCGATGGTGGCGATCTTCTGGCCGGCCTTCACCCGCTGGCCGACCTCGACGAGGTTGTCGTTGTTGTGGCCGTAGGTGGTGATGGTTCCGTCGTCGTGCCGAATCCGCACCCACAGCCCGTATCCCTGGGCCGGTCCGGCGTTGATGACCTCTCCGTCGGCGACGGCGACGATCGGCGCGCCCAAGGTGTTGGCGATATCGATGCCCCCGTGATCGCGCCCGTCTCCGAAGGGTGAGGTGATCGTGCCGGACGACGGTGCAACGAACGCACGGCTACCGGGCCGATTCCAGGTCTTCGGTTGCGGTGCTGGCGCCGGGTCTTCCTGCACCGTCCCGGCTTCGTCGTGCGACTCGGTTTCGTCGTGCGGCTCGGTCCCGTCAGTAGTGCGAGTCTCGTCCAGGGCCTCGGTGCCGTCAGCGTTCTCGGTGCCGCCGGGAGTGTCGGTGCCGTCTGGGGTGTCGGTGCCGCCGGGAGTGTCGGTGCCGTCCGGGGTGTCGGTGCCGTCCGGGGTGTCGGTGCCGTCGTCGTGAATCTCGGTCTCGTCGTGCGCCTCGGTCCCGCTCCCCACCCCGGTTTCGGGGGGTAGTTCCGTGGTGTCCGAGGCCGGTGCATGCGGCAACGGCGTTACCGGCTGGGCCGTGGTCTGGTGTGGTGCAGCGCTCGCGCCGCCCGGTGTGCTGGGCCCCTCCGGGGAGGTTTCGTACTGCGGTGCGGCGGAATCGGTTGCGGCGGGAGGCTCGCTGGCTGCTCCGAGCACAGCGGGATCCTCCGCGGCCGTGGGTTCATCGACCGGGGTGGGGTTCTCACCCGACGATTCGGTGGATGTTCCGGAGAGGTCCGGCTGCGCCGCGGTCGTCGGCGGCGCACCGGTGGCAGGGTCGTATTCGAGGGCGGCGAGCAATCTCGGGCCGATGCTCGCGTCGATGCCGGTGAGTTCATTGGTGCAGGCGTTCAGGGCACCGCCGATGCCGGGTTCGCCGTGTGCCGCCCACGCTCCCAGGCAACTCGCGAGCATCTGTTGGGCGGCCAGGGCGTCCTCGAGGGATCCGTTGGCCTGCGCGTTCTGCAGGCTGGTGGAGGCGATGTTCGCCACCTTCTGCCAGAGGCTGGGGTCGACGATGACCACGTCCGGGTCGGCGGCATCCGCGGTCATGGTCAGCGCATTGGCGACCGCGGCCGCGAACGACGACGGCGCGGACACATGGGTGGCGGATGCGGTCGGCGCACTGGCGAGGAAGAGCGCGGCGGTGGCGGTCGAGCCGCCGACGACCAGCGCGGTCAGTCTCCTACGTGCGGCGAAAGCGCCTGTTGTGCCTCGCATCGCGGTCCCTTCTGAAATTCACGCTCTGCACGAATGAACGGTCAACCGGACGAACGATGCGGCGTGAGTAAGTCAAGACGACACGCCGTAACGCTAGTGCATTTCCTTACCTTCAGTGCCGCTAATGCCCTTCTTCCTCAGAGCTGACATTCAGAAACATCAGTCAGATCGGTAGCACAATGTTGCTGACGAACTCGTCCCGAAGCCAGGCAATGAACAGATCCCACGCCCCGATCAGCAGAGCGACACCGACCACGATGAGGGCGATCCCACCGACGATTTGGATGGTCCGCGAATGCCGGCGCAACCAGCCCGCCCCGGCCATGGCCCTCGTCGATCCGAACGCGAGCAGGATGAACGGCAATCCCAGGCCGGCGCAGTAGGCGATGATCAACACCACACCTCTGGCGGCCGTGGCGCCTTCGGTTCCGGCCGTGACCGACAGGACGCCGGCGAGAGTGGGACCGAGGCACGGTGTCCAGCCCAGCGCGAAGACCGCCCCGAGCAGCGGAGCGCCGGCGAGGTGCCCGATCCGTCGAGGGCGGGGCCGGGTGTCCTTCTGCAGTGCCGGGATCAGTCCGAGGAAGGCCAACCCCATGACGATGGTGACGCCGCCGCCGAGGCGTTGGAGCAGTTCCCGGTTCAGTTGCAGGACGCTGATCAGCCCGAAGACCGAGGCGGTGGCGAGGACGAAGACGACGGTGAAGCCGGCGACGAACAAGATGGCGGCGCCGGTGACCCGGATCCTGGCCGCGGTCCGCACCCGGAGGTCACCGGCCCGGTCGGTGGAGGTTTCGGCTCCGGCGATTCCGGCCAGGTAGGACAGGTATCCCGGAACGAGGGGAATGCAGCACGGCGAGGCGAAGGAGACCAGCCCGGCCAGGGCGGCGGCCCCGAGCGCCAGGAGCAGGGGGCCGGTGGCCGCGGCGGCCTGGAAGCTGGTGCCGACATCTTGGGCGAGCAGGTTCATGATTCGGCCGCTATTCGTTCGATCACCGGTTGCAGGTCCTCGGTGAGCAGGGCCCGCAGGTAGACGGCGGCGACCTTGTGATCGCGGTCGAGGATCAGGGTGGAGGGGATGACGCTGGTCGGATAGCCGCCGCCGAGGGCGAGCAGGGTGCGCATGGGTGGGTCGTAGATGGAGGGGTAGGTGACGGCGTTGTCTGTGACGAAGTCCTGCGCCTTGTCGCGGTGCGGGTCGCGGACGTTGATGCCGAGGAATTGCACACCGAGGTCCCGGGTAGCGGTGAACGCGCGCTCGAGGTCGTCGGCCTCGCTGCGGCAGGGGGCGCACCATTGCCCCCACAGGTTGATCACCACGACCTGCCCGGCGTAGTCGGCGAGGGAGACCGGCTCGTCCGTCATCAGCTCGGCCCCGGACAGTGCTCCGATCGATCCACGGAAGCTCGGTGGGTCGTAGAAGATGTCCGTCTGTCCGCCGGGGGCGACGAAGTCGAAGGTGCCGCCCTGGGCGACGGCGTCCGCGCCGGTGGCGCATGCCGTTGCCGTGAGCAGTGCCGCGCAGACGGCCGCGAGGACGGCTCGCCTCGGCCTCGGTCTCGGGGTGGTCATGACAACTCGCGAACGGCTCGGTGGATTTGGGTGGGATCGTCGAAGACCGCGGGGGTGGTGATGCGGTGGATCGAGCCGTCCGGGCGCAGCAGGAAACTCAGGGGCAGTACCGGTGGTGCGGCGAGCGCGCCGCGCAGCGCGGCGGCGTCGGTGTCACCGAAGGACGGATAGTGCGCCCCCAGTTCGGTGAGCAGCGCCAGTGCGGCGGTGGAGCTGTCGTCGACATCGATGCCGACGACGCGGATCGCATCCGGGGTGTGGGTGTACGCCTCGAGGACGGGGATCTCCTCCCGGCACGGTCCACACCAGGAGGCCCACAGGTTGATCAGGGTCGGCTCCCCGTTCAGGGCGGCACCGAGATCGACCTCGGTGGCCGAGCCGAGGCAGCGGGCGGTGATGCCGCTCAACACTCCGGCCCCGGTGGTCGCCGATTCTGCCGCCGGGCACGGCTGCAGCGCTGCGGCGGCGAGCCGGTCCGGGTCGCCCTGGTCGCTTCCTCGGCCCAGTGCCGTGGCGGTGCCCGCTCCGGTGGAGGGATCGTTCCCGGTGTGGCGTGGCCAGAGGGCGATGATCAGCACGACGATCACCGCCAGAATCGGCACGAGCCAACGAATTCCGACCGGCATGGGTTGACTCATGTCGTGGTTCTTCGGATCCTGCGGTCTCCGGGCCGGTTACGAGGGCATCATCATCGAGCACATGTCGCACATCTGGCACATCGTGCCGTTGAGCATCATCATCTGGCAGTCCCACCAGGCCTGCAGGTTGCTCACCATATCCAGCATCATCGGCTCCATTCCTCGATTCGGACGCGATATCCCGCACCCCAATATACGTACTACGTACGTAGATAGTAGATACGGTGGTCCTTTGCGGCGTCCGCACTGGTGGGCGCGAGGACCGAGGCGGTGAACACCGTCCGGCGCGTCGTAGGCTGGGGCGACGAACTTGGTGGGAGGCCACATGCGAGTGCGCGGCTTCGGCGAACTCGAAGCGGTAGTGATGGAGCGGCTGTGGGACCGGGACGGGCCGACGACGGTCCGTGCGGTGTTCGACGACATGGCCCGGGGCCGGGAGATCGCCTACACCACGGTGATGTCGACGATGGACAACCTGCATCGCAAGGGGTGGCTCGAGCGTGAACGCAGTGGCAAGGCGTTCCGGTACTGGCCCACCCTGACCCGGGAGGAGCACAGCGCCCGGTTGATGCGGGAGGCATTCCACTCCGGCGGCAGGTCCGATGTGGTCTTGACCTACTTCTTCGAGCAGATGAGCGAGGAGGAGGCCGCCGGTCTTCGGGTGGCCCTGCAGCGGATGGCCACCGACGAGGACGCCGGCCGATGATGAGCGCGGCGGCGTGTTTCCTGCTTTTCAGTGGGCTCGTTGCCGTTCTCGGCCCGCCGGTGCTGCGCCGCCTGACCCATGGTGGCCTCGCCCCGCGGCTGGGCGTGCTCGCCTGGGCGGCGGCGATTGCGAGCGTGGTGCTCTCGTGGGCGATGGCAGCCCTGCTGGTTGTGCTCGACCTACTCCGGCACCGCACTCTGCCCGGCGGGTCGATGATCGGCGCGTGCCTGGCCCACCTGCGGGAAACGGTCGGCGGCGCCGACACCGCAGTCGAGATGGTGGGAGTCGCCGTGGGCGCAACGGTGGTCTCGGCCACCGCGTGGATCGGTTGCCGACTCGCGGTGGGCCTGGTGCGCCTGCGGAGGCAAACGCACGGCCACGCCCGCCGCGCCCGCCTGATCGGACGCCGGGTGTCCGGCGTCGATGCGGTGGTCATCGACAACACCGAGCGCGTCGCCTACTGCGCCGCAGGTCGCCCGCACGCGGTGGTGATCACCACCGCCGCACTCGCGGCCCTCGATGACCGGCAGGTCCAGGCCGTCCTCGCGCACGAGCGCGCCCATCTGGCCGGGCACCACGCGCAGATACTCGCCGTCCTGCGAGTGCTGGCCGCCGCCCTGCCTGGTATCACGGTGTTCACCGCCGCCGCGCTGGAGGTCGCTCGCCTGCTGGAAATGTGTGCCGACGACTGCGCCGCCCGGGTGCACGGGCCGCGGACCCTGCTCACCGGGCTGATCGCGTTGTGCGCCCCGGCGCAGGTCCCCGATGGGGCCCTCGGTGCCGGCAACATCGCCCTCATGGAGCGGGCCGGACGCCTGGCATCCCCGCCGTCACGGTCGGCGAAGATCCGGGTACGGGTGATGTCGGCGGCCGTGGCCGCCGCGCTGACCGCCGCCCCGATCGCCCTGACCGTACTCGAGGTGACCGGAACCATGTGGTGCCTGCCGACGGCCTGGTGACCAGCGTGAATCGAACCCGCGACCGCGCCCATCGCCCGACTGTCTGGACCAATGCCCAGGTCACGGCTGCTACAGTCGAGAAATTGTGACGGCACTTGCGATACGCCCCCCGCGTATGCGGACGGTAGTCGCGGTCGCCGCTGTCCTGTATCTGCTCGCGCACACGATCGCCCAGTGCGGCATCTTCCTCGCGCACGGTCACCACGGCGAGGACGTTCACGTCTCCTCCTCGTCCGCCCTACCTGCCGAGGAGCTCACTCCCGGGCACGCGCACATCGACGACGGATCGACCCACGCGGCGCACGAGGCGCACACCGTCGTCGCCATGCCCCGATCCGACAATCCGCTCCGCCCGCTGACCGTCGCCGCGGTTGTCGCGATGGCCCTGGCGGTGGTGCTGGTGGTCCTGTCGGCGCCGCGCACTCCGCGGGCCCCGCCGGATCAACCCATTCCCATCCGGCGCGGCCGGACCGTTCTGAACGAACTCTGTATCAACAGGTGCTGATCAGCAGCCCGCAGGCCATCTGAGGACTTTCCCTCGTGGCCCAGCTCGTGCTGCCCATCACTCACCCACTGCTCTTGTCGCAGTCACATACAGGGATTTTTTCATCATGAACAGTGCTGTTCCCACCACCCTGATTCCACCATCGTCCGCTGCACCCCTGCCGGCCGCCGCTCACCGGTGCCCGCAACCGAGCACCATGGTCGGCAACACCCCCGTGTTGTGGATCGGTGAACCGTTCGCCGACGCCGGGCGGGGTTTCTGGGCGAAACTAGAAGGCTCCAATCCCGGTGGGATGAAAGACCGCCCCGCCCTGCACATGGTCGAGAAGGCGAAGGCGCGCGGTGACCTCGCCCCGGGTGCGATGATCATCGAATCCACGAGCGGCACCCTGGGTTTGGGCCTGGCGTTGGCCGGGATCACCCATCACCATCCCGTCACCCTCGTCACCGACCCCGGTCTGGAACCGATCGTGTACCGGATGCTCGCCGCCTACGGTGCCCACGTCGAATTGGTCACCACCCCCCACCCCACCGGCGGCTGGCAGCAGGCCCGGCGTGAGAAGGTCAGTGAGCTCCTCGGCGCCCATCCGGGGTCGTGGTGCCCGGATCAATACACCAACCCCGACAACGTCGCCGCGTACGAGTCGCTCGCGCACGAACTCATCGCCCAGCTCGGCCGCGTCGACACGCTGGTGTGCTCGGTGGGCACCGGCGGGCACTCCGCCGGTGTGGCCCGGGTGCTGCGCCGGTTCTACCCCCACCTGAAACTGGTCGGCGTCGACACCGTCGGATCGACCATCTTCGGGCAACCCGCCAGTACCCGGCTCATGCGCGGACTGGGCTCGAGCATCTATCCCGACAACATCGACTATCCCGCGTTCGACGAAGTGCACTGGGTGGCCCCACACGAAGCGGTGTGGTCGTGCCGCACCCTGGCGGCCACCCACCACGCCAGCGGCGGCTGGAGCGTCGGCGCCGTCGCCCTGACCGCCGGCTGGATCGCCCGCACCAGCCCTCCGGACACCCGGGTCGCAGCCGTCTTCCCCGACGGCCCGCAGCGCTACTTCGACACCATCTACAACGACGACTACTGCGCCGAGCACGGCCTGCTGAACGCGAACCCACCGACGGAGCCGGCCACCATCGACCACCCGACCGACCAGATCGTGCAGTCCTGGACCCGGTGCGCCACCGTCGTCGATCCCACAGAGAGCGTGTGATGAAGAACCTTCTGACCCAGTTCCGCAGCTTCGACCGGCCCGCCCAGGTCCTGATGGTCAACCAGTTCTCCATCAACGTGGGTTTCTACATGCTGATGCCGTATTTGGCCGGATACCTGGCCGGACCCCTGGGACTGGCGGCGTGGGCGGTCGGACTGGTGCTGGGTATGCGGAACTTCTCCCAGCAGGGGATGTTCCTGCTCGGCGGCACCCTCGCCGACCGCCTCGGCTACAAACCTCTCATCGTGGCCGGCTGCCTGCTGCGGGTCGCCGGGTTCGTGCTGCTCGCGGCCGTGGAATCACTGCCGGCGATCCTGCTCGCCTCGGTCGCCACCGGATTCGCCGGAGCACTGTTCAACCCGGCGGTGCGGGCATATCTGGCCGCCGACGCCGGGCCCCGGCGGGTCGAGGCGTTCGCCACCTTCAACGTGTTCTATCAGGCCGGGATTCTGCTGGGCCCGCTGATCGGGCTCGCCCTGACCACCCTCGATTTCCGGGTCACCGCACTGGCCGCGGCCGCGGTCTTCGCCGTGCTGACGATCGTGCAGATCTGGGCACTGCCCGCGCACCGGGCCGAACCGGCCGCGGCCAAGACGTCCGTACTCGAGGACTGGCGGGTGGTGGTCGCCAACCGGCCCTTCGTCCTGTTCGCGCTGGCGATGATCGGGTCCTATGTGCTCTCCTTCCAGATCTATCTGGCGCTGCCGCTGCAGGCGGCGGTGGTGGTCGGCGACGGCCGGTCCGACACCGCCCTGGTGACCTCGCTGTTCGTGGTCTCGGGGGTGGTGGCCATCGCGGGGCAGTTGCGGATCACGTCCTGGTTCTCCCGCCGGTGGGGTTCGGGGCGGTCCCTGGTGGTCGGCATGGCGATCATGGCGGTGGCGTTCTTGCCGCTGATCGCGCTGCCGGGCCCGGCCACCGCCGGCGGATTGGCCGCCGCCGGCGCCCTGGTGCTGACCGCCGCCCTGTTGGCGGTCGGCACCGCCGCGGTGTTTCCGTTCGAGATGGACACGGTCGTCGCCCTCTCCGGCGGCCGGCTCGTGGCCACCCATTACGGCTTCTACAACACCGTCGTCGGGCTCGGCATCCTGCTCGGCAACCTGGGCACCGGCGCCGTCTTCGGGATCCTGCGCGATGCGGACCTGGGTGCGCTGATCTGGGTGGCGTTGACCGGTGTCGGGGCGGTGTGTGTGGCCGCGCTGTATCTACTCGACCGCTCCGCCCGACTCTCCCCACCGCCGGTCGAACCGGCGGTGACCGAGACCGACGAGGTACCGGCCGCGACCTAGGCCGCCGGGGTGCCCGCCCTGATCAGACACCGACCTCACCCCATCTACTATGCAACTACGTAGATTGGGTGGGGTTGTCGGCGACAGTCCCGTGCCGCCCTCTGCGCTCGAACAGGAGTTTGTGCATGATCGAACCTTTTCCCGGCGCCGCCCGCCTGTCGCGCCGGAACTTTCTGGCGCTGGCCGGTCTGGGGGTAGCAGCGACCGCGGTCGGGTGCAGCAGGGGCGGCGGTGCCGCACCGGCGCCGCACGCCGTCGGCCCCGACTCGACGGCGGTGCGGGCGGCCGAGCAGGTCCGCAAAGCCAATATCGGGACCGGGAACACGGTCACCGCCTCGCTGCAGGCTCGTCCGACCCGGATCGACCTGGGCGGGGTCCAGGTCGATACCTGGGCCTACGGCGACCGGATCCCCGGCCGGGAGATCCGGCTGCGCCGCGGCGATCTGCTCCGCGCCGAGCTGAGCAACGACCTGCCGGCCGAGTCGACCATCCACTGGCACGGTCTCGCGTTGCGTAACGACATGGACGGGGTGCCCGGGTTGACCCAGGCCGCCATCGCCCCCGACAACCCGTTCACCTACGAGTTCCTCGCCCCGGCCGCCGGTACCCACTGGCTCCACCCCCATGTCGGGATGCAGTTCGACCGGGGCCTCTACGCCCCGGTCATCGTGGAAGATCCCGCCGAGGGCTCCGATTACGACCTCGAGTCCGTGCTCGTGCTCGATGACTGGCTCGACGGGGTGGCCGGCGCAACCCCGGACCGGCAACTCGACGCCCTGCGGCGCGGTGGGATGCCGATGAACGGCATGGGCATGGACCACGGCGGGATGACCGGGATGGGCATGGGGTCGCAGATCGATCCCGCCAACCCGCTCGGCGCCGACACCGGCGACGTGGACTATCCCTACTATCTGATCAACGGCACCCTCGGCGCCGACCCGTTCACGGTGCGGGCCCGACCCGGGCAACGGGTGCGGTTGCGGATCATCAACGCCGGCGCGGACACCGCGTTCCGCGTCGCGGTCGGCGGCCATCAGCTGACCGTCACCCACAGCGACGGATATCCCGTGCAGCCGGTCACCGGGTCCTCGCTGCTGATCGGCATGGGTGAGCGCTTCGATGCGATCGTCACACTCGGCGACGGGGTCTTCCCCCTCGTCGCCTCCGCGGAAGGCAAGCAGGGGCAGGGGTTCGCCGTGATCCGCACCGGGGCCGGTGGACGACTCGACCCGGTCATCCGCACTGCCGAGCTCGACGCACCCCCGATCACCGGCCTGACGCTGCGCTCGCGTGAGGATGTTCGACTCGACCGCCGTAACCCGGACCGGGTGCACGAGCTGATGCTGGGGATGGACATGTCCGGGTATCGGTGGACGATCAACGGCGCCACCTACGGCGAGCACACCCCGCTCGAAATCACCCAGGGTCAACGGGTGCGGCTCCGGTTCGTCAACAAGACCATGATGTTCCACCCCATGCACCTGCACGGACACACCTTCCAGGTCGTCGACGGCCAGGGCGCCGGTCCCCGCAAGGACACAACCTTGGTGCTGCCGAATCAGAGCGTCGAGGTCGACCTCGACGCGGACAACCCCGGCCAGTGGCTGGTGCACTGCCACAACCTCTATCACGGCGAGGCCGGGATGATGACCACGCTGTCCTACACCGAATAACCTCTCCCCGCAACGGCATACGAGGCCGGCCATGTGGCGACCGTCGATGCGCCCCTGATTCCCCGTCCCTCCCCTCACGTACAGAATGAGACCCGAAGATGGCTGCCCACCCGATCACCCGCACCCTGCTGCCCACCGCCGCCGCTCTGCTGCTGCTCACCGGCTGCACCTCTGGGGCCGACGAGCCCACGACACCCGACACCTCCGTGCCGACAGTCGATTTCAGCTCCGAACTGTCCCACCTGCACGGACTGCACGTGGGCAAGGACGGCACCGTGCTGGCCGGCACGCACACGGGCATCTTCGCCATCGACACCTCCGGCTCCACCTCCCGCGTCGGCGGCTCCGACGACGACTTCATGGGACTGACCGGTGTACCCAACACCGACAACCTGTTCGCCTCCGGTCACCCCGGGCCGTCCAGCTTCGCCGCCAACCCGCTGGGGCTGCGCAGCAGCACCGACGGGGGCGGCAGCTGGATGGACCGCTCCCTGGCCGGGCAGGTCGATTTTCATGCCCTCAGCACGGACGGCCGCATCCTGGTCGGATTCGACGGCACCGATGGGCTGCTCGTCTCGACCGACGCCGGCACCACCTGGACGCCGGGCGCGAAACTGGTCGCCGCCGCACTGGCGATCAACGACAACGGGGTATGGGCGGTGACCCCAGCGGGCCTCGAACACAGCACCACCGCCGCCCGCACGTTCTCGCCCGTGCCGGACGCCCCGCAGCTGGTGATGATCGCCGGCGCCGGGGATGCGCTGTGGGGCATCGACGTCGACGGGTACGCCTGGCGCACCCGCGAAGGACAGGACTGGCAGAAACGCGCCCAGGTCGGCACCGTCGACGCGCTGACCGCCCCCAACTACGACACCGCCTACGCCGCCACCTCCCAGGCGCTCTACACCCTGAACTGAACCGGCATGCCCACCCCCGCCCGACCCCTGCTCCGTAGTCTGATAATTCTGCTGGCCCTGACAGCGCTCGCCATGATGACGGGCGTCGGGGCGGGGCCGGCCAACGCCCATCCCACCCTGCTGTTCACCGATCCAGGATCGGACACCGCGGTCGCCGATTCCCCACCCACGATCACGTTGATGTTCAACGAGCCGGTCACTCCCGGGGCGCCCGCGGTCGTCGTCACCGGCAGCGACGGCCGAACGGTGCCGATGGGTGTCGCCGAATCCGTACGGGGCGGACGGGCTCTCACCGCCCGCCCGGCCGAGGCGCTGGCACCGGGCACCTACACCGTGCGCTGGCTGGTGACCGGCGCCGACGGCGATCTCGTCGAGCAGGAGTTCCGGTTCGCCATCGGTCTCGCCCTGACCGATGCCGCGGGCGCGGGCGACGGCGAGTCGACGTCGTGGACCGATGCTGCGCTGCGGTGGTTGCTGTTCCTCGGGCTCGCCCTCGCGTTCGGTGGCCTGGTCGCCGAACGCGTCACCACCACCGCCCGACGCGAGAATCCGGCGCTCCCGACGGTGCGGTCCCCGGTGCCGGCCGGCGCCCTCCTCGGGTTGGCCGGCGTCCTCGGACTCGGCGCAGCACTGGCCGCATCCACCGACACCGTCAGTGTGCTGTGGCAGGAACGTGCCGGCCTGGTCTTGCTCACCGAGGCCGCAGGATTGGTGCTGGCCGCCGCGCTGGCCTTTGCCGGTCGCCGGGGATGGGCGGCGGCACCGCTGATACTGGTGATCGCGGCGGAAGGGGTGCGCTCGCACGCCAATATCGCCGCACCCGGGTGGGGTGGTGCGCTCACCGCGATCCATCTAGCGGCCGCCGCGATCTGGGTGGGCGCCCTGCTGCACACCGCCCGCGCGGTGCTGGCCTGGTGGAGCGAACGGGCCGCGGTGCGGTGGGTGTTGGCGGGTTACACCCGGCTGGCGGTGTGGACCTTCCTGGTCGTGGTCGCCACCGGCACCGCCACCGCCCTGCAGCTGATCCCGGTCTCCGCCCTGCTGTCGACGGCCTACGGTCAGGTGCTGGTGGTCAAGCTGGTGCTGGTCGCCGCCGCCTCAGCGGTGGCGCTGACCGCCCGGTGGGGGATGCGCACCCCGGAACGGCTCCCCTCGGTGCGGAATCGGGTTCGGGCCGAGAGCGTGTTGCTGGTCGCGGTCCTGGCGGCCAGCGCCGCCCTGGTCTCCACCACCCCGGCCGGCAGCTCCCAGCAACCCGGTCCCCCGCCGCCGGCCGGTCCGGTCCTGCCGCTGGGGACCCTCGCCGGGCAGGTCGGGGTATCGGTCGCCGCCAGCGACGGGCAACTGGTGGTGCGGCTGGCCACCCCTCGCCGCGGTGACTACTACGCCCCCGAACCGGGCCAGGACTTCACCTTGTCGGGGCGGATCGCCGCCGCGGAAGGCGACAGTGCCCTCGCCCTGCGCGGGTGCGGGCCGGGGTGTTTCGTCGCACCGGCCACCTGGCAGGGCGGGGACAACGTGCTCACCCTCGGCGTGGCCGCGGCGGGCTGGCAGGGCAATACGGTCAGTCTGCTCGTGCCCTGGCCGACCGCACCCGGCGGCGACAACCTGGCCCGCGCCGTCGCCGCGACCCGCGCCGAGGGCGAGCTGACCGTGTACGAGTCGGTGACCAGCGACACCACCACCGCCGCGCCCGAACCGCAGCGACTCGACCTGCCCGCCGACTTCTTCCTGGCGCAGGAACCGTACGCCGATGGCACCGCCCCGCTGGCGGTCCGGTTGCCGCACCCGGATGGGACTGTGCGACTGGCGCTCGGCTACCCGGCCGCCGGGATGAACGTGCTGCTCACCCTCGACGGCGCCGGCCGGATCAGCGAGGAAACGCTCACCGACACCAAACATCTCGTCACCCGCAGATTCCTCTACCCGGAACCTGGCGGGGAATGAGCGGCGGGCGATCGCATCAGGTCGGGACACCACCCGGCCCGCAACCGGCCAGCGGCGTCCCCCGACGACACCGTGACCCGGTCATGCCTTCACCGCGTCGGCCACCGGCCCGGGTCAGTAACATCATGGTCGTGAAAGTGCTGGGGACGACACCGACGGTGCAGCAACTGCTGCGGGTGACCGCCGTCGTGGCGGTGCTGTTCGGTGTGCTCCTCATGCATTCCTCACCCCTGCTCGACCACTCGGCTGCACATCCCACCTCATCGGAGTCTGCTTCGGCCGGGCACGTTCACGCCCACGACGCGGCCGCGGTGCCGGTGGCCCTCGGGGATATTCCCGTCGTACTGGCCGGGACCGGATGTGAGGGCACCGACTGCAGCGACCACACGGGCCTGCATCTGTGCATGTCCGTAATGACGATCGCCGCGGCCCTGGTCCTCGCCCGCTGGTACGCCACCGCCACCACCGGGGACACCGCGGTACCCCGCCTGCGGGCCCTGCTCCGTCACCGCGCCGGCCGGGCGCCGCCGTGGACAACTCCCACCCTCGCGCAACTGTCGGTGTTACGGGTGTGACAGGTGCCCCACCTCAGGTGGGTCACCCACGCAGACGTCTCTCATGCACGCCTGCTTCACCTTTCACACACCGACCTTTCGAGGAGCCCTATCCATGTGGTCTTTGCGTTCCCCCCGTGCCCGTGTCGCCCTGTCCGCCGCAGCCGTGTCCGGAGTCCTGGTTCTCGCCGGCTGTAGCAACGACAACGGCGGCGGACACGACATGAGCCAAATGTCGAACAACGCCCCGAGCACCACGTCGAGCTCGTCCACCACCACGGGTGCGGTCGCCTTCAACGACGCCGACGTGATGTTCCTGCAGATGATGTATCCCCACCACGCGCAGGCCGTCGAGATGGCGAACATGGCCCTGGGCCGCACCACCAATCCGCAGGTACTCGACCTCGCCAAAAACATTGCCGCAGCCCAAGGACCGGAAATGGAACAGATGACCGCGCTGCTCGCGCAGCGCGGCCTGCCTGCCCCCTCCACCGACGCCAGCGGCGGCATGAGCGGAATGAACCACGGCGGCACCAGCGCCGCGGCCGACGGCGGCATGAGCGGGATGATGTCACCGGAGCAGATGACCGATCTGGCCGGCAAGAGCGGCGCCGACTTCGACACCGCCTGGCTGAACATGATGATCGAACACCACACCGGGGCCATCGAGATGGCCCAGACCGAACTGGCTGACGGAGAAAACGCCGACGCCAAGCAAATGGCTACCGACATCATCGCCGCCCAGCAGGCGGAGATCACCACCATGCAGGCACTGCTGCAACAGAACTAACCCGATAAGGGTGGGACCGCGCCCCTTCCCGGTCCCACCCTCCTCCCCCTACGCACGCACAGCGTGTACCCCCCTTTTCTTGACCCCCGCTTCGCCGCCGCCTCGCCGGTATGGAGGAACCCCATGAACACTCGCCCATCGCGTCGGACCCCGGCCCTGCTCGCCCTGGCGATCCTGATCGCAGTTCTGGCCGCCTGCGCCCCGTCCGGAACCGGATCATCCAGCCCGAGCGGCGATGCGAATCCGGCCGCCCCGCCAGCCCCCACGATCACTTTCGTCCCCGCTGATGGAGCCGACACCGTCAACCCCGCGGACCCGGTGTCGGTCGAGGCCACCGGTGGGGCCCTCGAATCGGTCACGATGACCAACGATGAAGGCAGAGTCATCGAGGGCATCTTCACCCCCGACCGCATCGCCTGGAAACCCGGTATCCCTTTGGGTTACGGCAGGACCTACACCATCACCGCTGCCGCGCGCCACGACGATGGCATCCGCACCGAGAAGGCCAGCACCTTCTCCACCGTGCGGCCGGGCAACCTCACCAAACCGACCTTCGTCACCTCGGGCGGCAATCTCCTCACCGACGGCGGCACTTTCGGCATCGGGATCGTCATCGTCACCCACTTCGACGAGCCGATCACCGACCGCGCCGCCGCCGAGAAGACCTTGACCGTCGAAACCACCCCGCCGGCGCAGGGATCCTGGCACTGGGCCGACGATCAGAACGTGCACTGGCGGCCCCAGAACTACTACACCCCCGGCACCACGGTCACCGCCCGCGCCAACGTCTACGGCGTCGACCTCGGTGGCGGACTGTTCGGTCAGGAGGATGCCGCCACCTCGTTCACCATCGGCGACGCCCACATCTCCATCGCCGACGACATCACCAAACAGATCACGGTCACCAACAACGGGGAAGTCGTGCGCACCATGCCCACCTCGATGGGCATGGGCGGCAGCGAAACCATCAACGGGCAAACCCTGACGTTCTGGACCCAGCCCGGCATTTACACCGTCATCGACAAGGCCAACCCGGTGGTCATGGATTCCTCGACCTATGGGCTTCCGGTCAATTCGAGGCTCGGCTACAAGGAAACGATCAACTACGCCACCCGCATCAGCAACGACGGCATCTACCTCCACGAACTCGAGGACACCATCTGGGCGCAGGGCAACACCAATGTCTCCCACGGCTGCCTGAATCTCAGCCGCGCCCACGCCCAATGGTTCTACGACTTCTCCGTTCCCGGCGACATCGTCGAAGTCCGCAACACCGGTGGGGCACCGCTCGAGCTGTGGCAGAACGGCGACTGGAGCGTGCCCTGGGATCAATGGGTGGCCGGAAGCGCGCTGACATGACCCCACCGTCCTGGGTCCCGCGCACCTACACCGCCTACACCGCCGTGGTGGACGGCTCGGGCGGTGAACTCGCCCAGCGCGACAATGCCGGCCCGAGCCCCTCCGCTGGCGACACCTCCGCCCCGCGCCGCGGGAACCGGTGGGTGCCAACGATCCTGCGCGATCGCCGCATTCTCGCCACCGTGACGGTGCTGGCCGCGCTGGCAATGGCCGCCGCCCTCGTCCCCCGCCCCCCGATCTCCGTGGTGCGGGACTGGGCGGAGTCGATGGGCTCGGCGTTCGTGGTGGTGTTCTTCCTGACCCAGGCGGTGCTGACGATCGCCCCGGTGCCGCGCACGGTGTTCACCCTCAGCGCCGGGCTGTTGTTCGGTCCCGCCGCCGGGGTCGCCGTCACGATCGCCGCCACGACGGTCAGCGCCGTGCTGGCGCTCCTGCTGGTGCGGGCGCTCGGGCGCAGCGCCGTGCAGGCGCGGCTGACGCACCCCGCGGTCAAGGCCATCGATGCCCGGCTGGCCCGGCGGGGATGGCTCGCCGTCGGGTCCCTGCGGCTCATCGCCCCGGCACCGTTCGCACTGGTCAACTACTGCTCCGGACTCTCCGCGGTGCGCCTGCTGCCCTACACCGCCGCCACCGTGGTCGGGATTCTGCCGGGCACGGTCGCGGTGGTGTTACTCGGGGACGCGTTGACCGGGCAGCCGAATCCGGCACTGATGGTGGTGACCGCGGTCTGCGTGACGGCCGGGGTGGCGGGCTTGTTCGTCGACACCCATCTGCCCGTGCCGCCGAGGAGGCGTGACGCTCATCACGGGGATTGACTTCAGGGTGTCCGCAACATTAGCGGCGGTATTCGAAGCGTGCGGTATTCGCGCCCGCGCACGTCTATGCCCGTCCGGACATAGAAGATCAGGCGTGATGGTACATCCGACCGAGCGAGGCATCGTGGGAGAACGACGAGGCCGGCGACGACTCCTGCGGCTTGACTCGATAGTTGAGTACCGGGTTGAGAATGGTGGCATGCGTAGCAGTAAGGTCGCCGCCCGCACCGGGGTGAATGTGCAGACGCTGCGGTACTACGAACGCCGCGGCCTGTTGGCGCCGCCACCGCGGTCGCCGGCCGGGTATCGGGCGTACTCGGCCGACGCTGTGACCGTGGTCCGATTCGTCAAACGGGCTCAGGAGCACGGCTTCAGCCTCGACGAGATCGAGGACCTGCTGCAACTGGCCGAAGGCGGACCGGAGGACTGCGACACGACTCAAGAACTCGCCGAGGCCTAGCTGGCTCAGCTGGCCGAGAAGATCACCGACCTGCAACGCATGCAGCGGTCCCTCGCCGATCTCGTCGCCACCTGCGAACGGCCACGGGCCGACCGGTGCTGCCCCCTCTTGCACACCCTGCACACCGAAGGAGATGACCGATGAGGTTGGAAATCCTGCAGGTTCCGGGTTGCCCCAACGTGGCGTTGCTCGAGCAACGGCTCGAGAAGGTTCTGGCAGATCAGCAGTCCGAGGTGGAGATTTCGCATCGGGTGATCGATGACCCGGCGGTCGCCACCGACGCTGGAATGACGGGCTCACCCACCCTGCTCGTCGACGGTGTGGACCCGTTCGCCGAGCCCGGGTCGGTGCCGAGTGTGTCCTGCCGGCTCTATCCCTCCGGTGGCGCGCCCTCAGTGGTGGCACTGCGGCAGGCGCTGCACCTGGCTGCGGTGGGCGAGGCCGGCCAGCCCGCGGATGGCCTGGGCGACTGCTGCCCGGCGGATGCTGCGGGGGAATCCCCGTTGTCCGGTTGGGTGGATGGCGCGGCGCGGCGCGACCAGACACTCCGGCCGAGCAGGCGGTTCATCATGCGATTCTGCGGGCGTTCGCGGATCGCGGCGAAGCGCCCGAGGATGTCGAAACTGGACTCGGTGGCAGCCGAATTCGGTGTGTCGGGTCGGCGGGTTTTGGACCGGTTGCACGCCGAGGACGTGATCCGGCTCAACTCTGCCGGGCGCATCGCGTCGGCGTATCCGTTCTCCGCCTCCCCGACCCCGCACCAGGTACGCGTCGGGGGTGAGACGACCATCTACGCGATGTGCGCGGTCGATGCGCTGGGGATGTCCGCGATGCTCGGCACCGAGGTGGTGATCGAATCCGCTGATCCGGTGACCGGTGAGCGGATCGCCGTGACCGTGCGCGGTGAGAGCGCCACCGCGACCCGGCCACCGTGGTGGTGTTCGTCGGTGCGATGGCCGGGCAGGGTCCGTCCGCGGACACGTGCTGCACCTCCCTGAATTTTTTTCACCGATGAGGCGACCGCCCGGTCCTGGGCAGACGAGCATCCGCAGGTCGGCGGCACCGTCGGCGCCCTCGACCATGCCACCCGGCTCGGGGTGACGATCTTCGGCGGGGCGCTCACCACCTGATGCCGGGTCACGATGCGCTCAGCCGAGGGCGAGCTGGTCGCGGTGGAAGACGATCGGCTACAACGTGCGCGAGGTGATCATCGCGCTCATCGAAGGCGCCCGGGAGTCAATGCGTACATCAGACGAGTCAACATTCCGACCTGATCGGTCGTGTTCAGGGTGCGTCGGTTTATCAGGAGCCGGCGCGGCCGCCCACTTCCGCACTTGCCGGGCCAGCGCCGCGCCGGCCTTGCGAACCGTCGGCGACGGGCACATCAACTCCGACAGCATGGCCGGCGGTGGCCACGTGGGCGCGGCCACCCCCGCTTCCGCTGTTAGCTGCCGAACCCGCTGAACAGGTCGAGAAGACCGTCGAGACCGAAGTCCAGGCCGCCACCGCCGGGGGTGGTCGAGCTGACAGTGACCCGCACGGGGGCGATGGGGTCCTGGTAGTCGACGTCGCCCTCCTCCTTGCACTTCGTGCGCACCTGGTACTCGCCGTCGGGGAAAACAGCCGAGGTGCCGACGCCGGACGCGTTGGTCAGCACCTGACCGGCGACCATGGTCGGTCCGGTCACGGGGAAGCTCTGGCCCACTTTCGTCGTGGAGTCGAGGACCGTTGCGTCGGCGCTGTAGACGGTGCCCTCGCACTTGACGAACGGTTTGGTGGTGTTCAGTCCGGTGATCGAGGTGGTGATCGTGCCTGCACCGGCGTCCGCGGTCACGGTCGCCGCACCGGTGATCGCTGCGGAACCGATGGCGGGGTTTGCGATCAGTGTGAGCGCGGAGAGTCCGGCGATGATGCCGGCGCCGGCCAGGCGCCGCTTGGTGGAAGTAGCCACGAGAAATTGTCCTTGTCGTTGGTCGCCGGGCTCCCGCACGCGGCGCATGTGATCCTTTGTGCGCCGACTCCGGATCACCTGAGGGTGAGCACGGGGGCGGCGCGAAGGTGGTTAGCCTGCCCTCTGTGAGGGCGACCTAAGTTAACGTGACGAGAACTGCGAAGTCAATGGCTGTGACGACGGTCATAGCGATCTGTTTTATACTGCGGCTCTTGAATTTTCGGGTTTGCGGTCGCTATCGAACATCGCGGATCGAGTGTGGAGTTCCACTACCAAAGTGTCCAGTGGTGGATGTCAGGGGGTCGCCGGTGCCGGGGTCTCGGCATCCGGTTCGCTGTCGTCGGCAGGAGTGGGTTTCGGTGTTTCCGGTGATGTGGTCGGGTCGGGTTCGGGCCGTGGCGTGGTGGGATCGACGGCCGGATCCGGGGTGGCCGGCGGCCCTGGGTCCGGTTCCGGTGCCGGCTTCGGGAACGAGGTGGGAGGCGACGGTGATAGCGGTGGTATCGCCGACACTGTTGTGGTGGGTGTGCTCGTCGGACTGTCGGAGTCGGGCGTTTGATGGGTGTCCGTCGGGGGAGCAACGGCGGCCGGGACTACCACGACCGGTGCGCGGCCGATGATAGGGACGACCGCCGCGAATCCATGTTCCGGCAGCACGGATTCCTCCACTGCGGCGGGAGCGGTTGGCGCGTCGCGGGTCATACGCCGGGGCGCCACGTGCGGTCGTGCGCTCTGCTCGACCAACCGTACGCCGAGACCGGGTGCACCACTGGTCGCGGTGGTGATGACCGGATCTGGTTCCGAGCCCCGGGTCAACAACGGCATAGCGAGCACGACGGCAGCTGCGACCGAGGCGATCGCTGCCCGCCGGGGCCACGGGTTCCGGGGGCCCGTCGCTGCGGCAACATCGTCCATGGACGACGCCGCTGCCAGAGCGGCCGCCCCCCGAGCGGCCATGCTGCCAGGCTCCGGGCACGAGAGGATCGGCCTGCCTAACTGCGACAGCGACTGGATCACTGTGGGATCGGCGGCTGACTCGCCGGACACGACGATGACGTCGAGGTCGTCGCAGGTCACTTCGGCCATGGATAGACAGTCGGCGACGAGTTCTAGGGTCGGAATGCGGTCATTGGTGAGGGGTGGTGTCGCACGACGCGCGTCGAAGCGCAGCGGACGCCCGACGATGGGGTCGGACCTTGACGCCGAGCCGATCGCCACGACGGTGAGGTCCAGGCTGCCGGCGTCGACGTTGCAGACAAGGGCGAGGCCGTCACCGAGTGGGCCGCGTTCGAACTCGAGGCACGCAACGGCGGCGACGGGTTCGGCGACCAGTCCGACTCGGCGCAGTCCGGCACGGTCCAACGCTGTTCGGAGCGCATTCCCGGCGCTTCGGGGGTGCGCCGCCGCGGTGCTGAGCACAATGGGGACGTCCTTCGGCGGGTTCGCCTCGGCCACCAGGCAGTAGGCGGCGGCAACAATCAGATCCTGCCCCGTGTAGCGGCAGCCGTCTCCTGCAACGAGCACCGCGCCGGGGCGGTGCGCGAAGTCCGCTACCACCCCCTCGCCGCCGGGATCGTCACCCAGTCGCACGGTCGACTGGGTACCGAACGTCAAGGTGGAGCGACGCGAGATCGTCGACGTGCCGTCCTCGCTCAGGCTCACCGCGATGGCCCGCGTGGTTCCGATGCTCAGTCCGAGGCCTCGTGTCATGGTCCCGCCCGTTCAGTTCGCAGCGCGCAGGCGGCCGAAGATACCGTCCTGCTCGTCCGCTGGTCCGGCCGTGTAGTAAAGCGAGTCGCTGTCGCCGAGACTCTCACCGTTTCCGAACAGCAACCCCCACAGCCCCTCGATGCCGAGAACCGTACCGGCCTCGTCGCGGACGTAGTCGACGAACGCACCGGTGGCATCGTCGAAGGCGGCGATGTGGCCGGCACCGCCGAAGTTGCCGACGAGGATCGTGCCGCCGAGATTGCCGAAGTCGCCGGGTGCGAGGGCGATTCCCCACGGAGCGTTGAGGCGCCCACCGTCGTCGAGAACACGCACGAGGGTGCCGGCCGCATCGAACTCGGCGACCTTGCCCCGATCGGGCCGGTCACCGGTCGCGGCTTCTTGCTCCGCGTCGAGCGAGTCTTCCTCGCCCGCAGCGAATTCCGTTGCGCCGGGCGATCCCTCGGCGGATTTGGTCACTGCATAGGTGACGAAGATGCGGTCACCGGAAGCAACGATGTTGAACGGCGCCGGATCGCCGGGGCGTGCATCTCTTCCCCGGCCCGGGTCGGCCGGGTCTATCAGCTCGCCCGTGGCGAATGGATTCGCGAACCCTTCGGTCACGATCGGCCGCCAAGTCTTGTCGAACTGCCGGATCTGCGGGTCGGCCCCGAAGTCGGCCGCCCACAGGGTGTCGTCGCGGTCCGGGGCGAGGGCCAGACCGAAGAAGCTCATGCCCTGCGGCTCGCCGTTGAACATTTCCAGCGCGGGTCCGTCGTGCCGGACGATCCCGCCGTCGGCGCCCTGCTCGGTCCAGGCCGAGATACGACCGGAATCGGTCGCGAACAGGAATCGTGACGACCCCGACAACATCTGCTGGTGGCCGTCCACCTCGACGGGCTGGCCAGAGACGACGAAGCTGTCAGAGGTCAAGGGTGCGGGGTTGAACACGACACCGGTGGTCTTTCCGCCACCGGCGTCGGAGGTGTCGGAGTCTGCTCCGGGGACAGTGACCTTCCGTAATCCGTCTTGATGCAACGTGCGCAGCGCCGGGTCGGGTGAGGCTGCCACGTCACCGACGAACTCGAACGAGGCACCGCCGGCACCGACCCAGAAGTGGCCGCCGGCGCCCTGGGGGCGGATGGCGAGCCCCCACGCGTTGACCATGTCATCGAGCACGAGGGGCGCACCGTGCGAGTCGGCATTCGCAGCCAACGTCGCTGCGGTGTACCGGTTTTCGTGTCCGGAGTGTGCCGCTACGGTCGATTGCGCCGGAGCGCAGGCGGTCGCCGAGGCTAACGCCGTGCCGAGCAGTGCGGCGCAGGCCACGGCGCTGCGGAAGGAGGACGTGGTCATCGAGTGGTGCCTTTCTTACAAGGGACTGAGCGGGAGAAGGAAGCGAGCGGTAAGAGGAACTGCGCAGTCGAGGGGGATCAGTGTTCGGCGTTCCAGAAGCCGATCCAGACGGCACCCCACCAGCAGACCTGCGAAATCGTCGCGGTCGCCGCGCCCCACGCGGTCAGCTGCGGAGGTAGGTGCGGGGCGTTGCTGTGCGCAATGCGGCGACTCAGAATCAGCGCCTGCAGGCCGTTGACGGTCAGCACCAATACCAGGATCACTTTCGTCTGAGTGAGCGCAGAGTTCAGGTTCGGTTCTAGGAACGCTCCGCTGCCGATGAGACCGGCTAGACCGACCCAGATCGGCAGGTGCAGTCGTTCCGCGCCCCGGATGGCTTCGGCGAGCGTGGACCGGCCCGAAATCCACACCAACACCAGATAGTCGGCGATCAGGACACCGCCGAACCCGAGCACGAGCGATGCGAGGTGCACGAACAACGCCGCAGTGTGTAGGACTGGGTCGACCTCGATATGCGTCGAGACCCATACCGCCGCGGCCACCACCGCCGACGCGACTACCGCGGCTGCGGCCACGATCGCCCACGAATCGTGCAGTACGAGCGGTTTCTCCGGCTCGCCCGGCGGAATCGGCAGCAGGCGCTTGTGTGCGCGAGGGGGCATGCCGTGCATCGGTCCCCACGAGACCATGTCGGTGCGGAGCCGTCGGGGGGCGATCGGGGTGACCGGTGAGATCAAGGTGGGCGACCCGGCTTCGCCGGCGGAATCGGAAGAGGTGGTGTACATGGGGATCCGGTTCTGGTGAGAAGTAACGCAACAACGCCCGCACATCGCTGGGTGCGGTTGTTGGCGCTCGCTGCCCCGGACGCCAATCCGTGATGGGAAGGTCTGTCAGGGGATTCCCGTCAGACCTCGCAAAGCTCGGGCGTTGCAGTCACGGAGACGAGAGACTGCCGAGGTAAGGGCCTGGTCACACCGCTATCGATACCGCCTGCGGCGAACTGGTGTCCCGATGTCACCACGAGTCTCCCCTCTCAGCGAATTCACAGAGTGTAGCTAAGCCTGCCCTTTCTTTGTGGGCGAGGTAAGTAAAAATCTTCGGCATCCCGAAGTCAACAGTTGTGTCACCTGTCACAGCCCTTCCGGCGCGCGGCACGGCGGAGACCATTTCGATGTCGTAAGGCACGCGCACCGGGCGGCCAGGTTGCAGGGTTTCACGACCGTCTGTCGATGTCCGTGGGGCCCATCGACGCGGCGAGGGTGGAGCGATCAGAGCAGACTGGACCAGTAGGACCAGAACCGGTAGGCGATCAACCCGGCCACACTCAGCGCCCAAACCGTCAGGGGGAGGACATGGTTTCCGCTTGCCGTGACCACGGCCGCGGGTACCGGGCGGGTGACGGTGCCGTGGTGGAGGTTGCGCAGGGTGACGTACCAGAAGATCGGCGTCGTCACCGCCCACACCACCATGCAGTACGGGCACAGGGCGCCGATCACGTAGAGGCTTTGGACGATCAGCCAGTGCACGAACACCACCGCCGCGGTGACACCTACCTGCAGGCCCAGCCAGTACCAGTGGTCGAACCGGGCGCCGGCCAGCAGCCCCGCCCCGGTGGCAGCGACGACCCCGAATCCGGCAATTCCGAGTAGCGAGTTGGGGAATCCGAACACCGAGGCCTGCGCGGTGCCCATCACCGAGCCACAGTTCAGGACCGGGTTGAGGCTGCAGGACGGGATGTAATCGCTGTCGGCGGCGTGGGCAAATTTCTCGATGGTGAGGACGAACGCGGCCACGAGGCCGATGAGGCCGCCGACCAGCAGCAGCCACGGCAGCGACCGCGGGAACGGTGCCGCATCACTGCCCGGACTGGGCTGCGATACGGCCACGGCATGCGGGGCGCCGTCGGTGTCAGCGGAGGGCGGCGTCGAGAGCATCGGTCAGATCCTGGTAGCTGGTGGGTTCGATCTTCTCGTCGTTCAGGAAGAACGTCGGGGTGCCCTGCACCCCGAGCGCTTCCCCGTCGGCGACGTCGGCGCGGATGCGGTCGAGGGTGGCGGGATCGGTGTAGGCGGCGTCGAAGGCGGCCAGATCGAGACCGAGGTCGGCGGCGTATCCGCGGAACACCTCATCCTTGGGAGTGCGTTGCTCGCCCCACTCGGCCTGAGTGTCGTACATCCGCTGATACATCTGCTCGAAGCGGCCCTGGCCGGCGGCCGCTTCGACCGCCCGGGCCGCCCGCTCGGCGTTGAAGTGGCCGGGCAGCGGGAAGTAGCGGACGACGAAGCTGACCCGGTCGCCGTAGTCGGTGCGCAGCTGCTCGATCGCCGGGTACACCGATCGGCAGGCCTCACATTCGAAATCGAGGAACTCCACGAACGTGGCCTTGCCGTCGGTGACCGTGTTGAGCCGGTGACTGTCCGGGCGCACCACCGCCGCTGCCGGACCCTCCGCGGTGATCCGCTCGGAGCTCGGGCGGTTGACCAGCAACAACACCCCCAGGCCGACGGCGAATGCAACGACCAGCGTCACCGACAGACGTATTCCGCGGCTCACCGTGCACCCCGCCGCAGCGACACCGGTAAATCGGGCAAACAGGGCGCACGGAACATGGCGACACCCTAACGAACCGCACTTCGCGCTGGTGGCCGCGCCTTGCTCGGATGTGGTGGCCCTCACCCGGCTGGGCGCGCTGGCCGCTGCCCCGTCTTCTCAGGAAGCTGGGGTCAGCGGGCCGCGGCCAGGGTGTCGGCGAGGTCCGCGGGGATCGGCATCGGGGTTCTCAGTCCGGCACGGGTGCGGCCGGTGTTGCCCTCCGGGTAGCGGCCCAGGACCGAGCCGGGGGCGGCGACGATGATCCGCACCACCTGGCCGAGGGCCTCGCGGCGGTCGTGTTGGCGCAGGGCGAGGGCGAGCATGGCGAGGTGGTTGCGGGTGTGCGGCCACGGATAGGGCTGGGACAGGATGTGCGCGCGTTCGAGGTGCGCCCACCGTCGGGTGTCCTCGGTGGTGGTGCGGGCCGCGGCCATCTCGGTGGTGTAGGCGGTGCGGATGGCGGTGGGCATCACGGTCATGGCATGGTCTCCTTCGTTTCGGCAGAGCAGGCTTCGAGAGGAATCAAGATGCGACGTCGTCGCCGCACCCTCGACACCGGTGCGCGGGTCATCGGTGGATAGCGGTCGCTGGAACCGGTTCGGGCGCAGCCTTTTCCGGGCCGGTGAGGGCGCGGGCGCGGCCGGCACGGACCCCGTTGGCGATAACGACGATCTCGGCGACCTCGTGGACGAGGACCACGGCGGCCAGGCCGAGGACCCCGAACAGGGCCAGCGGCATCAGCACGGTGATGATCACCAGCGACAGGCCGACGTTCTGCAGCATGATCGCCCGCGAACGCCGCGCATGCGCCAACGCCTGGGGCAGGTGCCGCAGGTCCTCACCCATCAAGGCGACGTCGGCGGTCTCGATCGCCACGTCGGTACCCATCGCGCCCATCGCGATACCCAGATCGGCGGTGGCCAGGGCGGGGGCATCGTTGACACCGTCGCCGACCATCGCCGTCGCCCGCCGCGTCCGCAGATCGGAAACGATGCGGGCCTTGTCCTCCGGGCGCAGGTCCGCGTGCACCTCCTCGATCCCGACCTCGGCGGCCAAAGCCTGTGCGGTGCGCGCATTGTCGCCGGTCAGCATCGCCACCTGGTAACCGCCTTCGCGCAGCCCGGTGACCACCTCGCGTGCCTCGGGGCGGAGTTCGTCGCGCACCGCGACCGCCCCGATCAGGGTGCCGCCGCGCTCGATCAGGACCGCGGTGGCCCCGGCGTGCTGCATCCGCTCGATATCCTCGGACAGGGGTCCGGGGTCGATCCAGCCGGGCCGCCCCAATCGGGCGGGGACACCGTTGATGTGTCCGGTCAGGCCGGCACCGGGAACGGCATCGACATCCTCGGCCGGGGCGTACTCGTCGACGGCGGCGAGGATCGCCGCGGCGAGGGGGTGTTCGCTGCGGGCCTCCAAAGCGGCTGCAACACCGAGGGCCTCGCCGCGGGTGACGCCGCCGGTGGTCGCCACGTCGATGACCTCCGGGCGGTTGCGGGTCAGGGTGCCGGTCTTGTCCAGGGCAATACCGCGGATGCGGCCCAACGCCTCGAGCGCGGCACCGCCCTTGACTAACACCCCGAGCTTAGAGGCGGCGCCGATCGCGGCGACCACCGTCACCGGGATCGCGATGGCCAGCGCACACGGAGACGCAGCGACCAGCACCACCAGGGCGCGTTCGGTCCACACCCGGGGATCGCCGAGCAGGCTGCCCACGGCGGCGATGATCGCGGCGGCGACCATGATCGTCGGGACCAGGGGTTTGGCGATCTTGTCGGCGAGGCGCTGGGCCTCGCCCTTGCGGGACTGTTCGGCCTCGACAATTCGCACGATCTTGGCCAGCGAGTTGTTCTCCGCCCGCGCGGTGACCTCCACTTCGAGGACCCCGGTGCCGTTGATGGAGCCGGCGAACACCTCGTCGCCGGGCCCGGCCTCGACGGGCACGGATTCGCCGGTGATCGCCGAGGTGTCCAGGGCGGTGCGGCCGGCCCGGATGGTGCCGTCGGTGGCGATCCGTTCCCCGGGTGTGACGATCATCAGTTCACCGAGCGCCAAATCCGCTGGAGCGACGACTTGTTCGCGGCCACCGCGCAGGACGGTGGCGGTGTCCGGGACCAGGGACAGCAGGGCGCGCAGGCCGCGGCGGGTGCGGGCGACGGCGTATTCCTCGAGCCCCTCGCTGATGGCGAACAGGAACGCGAGCATCGCGGCCTCGCCGACCTCGCCGAGCAGGACGGCGCCGAAGGCGGCGATCGCCATCAGGGTTCCGACCCCGATCTTGCCCTTGGCCAGCCGTTTCAGGGTGGAGGGGACGAAGGTGTAGCCGGCGACGAGCAGTGCCAGTGCCTCGAGGGTCAGCTGCACCGGGCGCGGGCCGGCTGCCGCGCCGATGATCAGGGCGGCGATCAGCAGCACCCCGGCGATCGCGGCGGCCCGGATTTCGGTGACCTGCCACAGCTTGTCGGGTTCGTGCTCCTCTTCCCCCTCGGAGCGGGGGTCGTCGTGGCCACAGCCGCATGCCTCACTCACGCGGTCACCTCCGTACCGGTGTCGGTGCCGTAGTTCGGGCACAACGCGACCGCGTTCCCGGTGGCCGCGAGGAGGGTTTCCGCCGATGCCAGCAGGTCCAACAGTTCCGGCCGGGTCAGCGAGTAGAACACCTGCCGCCCCTGCGGGCGCCCCTGCACCAGCCCGCAATCGCGCAGGCAGGCCACGTGCGCCGACACCGTGGACTGTGCCAACCCGAGCTCACCGACCAGATCAGCCACCCGCGACTCCCCGTCGGCGAGGCGCCGCACGATCGCCAGCCGGGTGCCGTCGGAGAGGCTGTGGAACAACGCCACCGCCGCATCCAGGCTCGAGCCGGTTCCTCCGGAGGCGAGGCAACCGCCCGCACTATCAATCGTCATAAGACGATAATAACTTGATTCAACGATTATGTAGAGAGTCGGTTTCCGAAGTTCCCCGACGTGCGCGCCTCGTTAGCGCGCCGAGAACCGGCTGCAGCCACCGGTGACGACCCGCTCACTGGCACCGACCGGCCGAGCATCATGGTCGGCAGGACGCGGTTGCCGGAGGCCGGGCTGGCGAGGTCGAAGGAGGTCAAAGGAGGTCAGCCGCCGACGCGTCGCGACCGAGGCCGCAGCAGTGAAGGCCCCTACCGCGGCGATACCTTGGGGACTCGAGCACCGGGACGACTGGAGTCGATCGGTGCGGCCGGATGCCCAGCGGCCTGGGAACTTCCCCGAGACCAGTCGCTCAGCCGATGGTGAGGAACTCCCCGGTGCGGGTGACGGGGTACGTGGGAAGGGGCTGTTGGGCGGGGCGGCGGACCACGGAGCCGTCGGTGCTCGAGTAGCGGCTGCCGTGGCAGGGGCAGTTGATGGTGCCGTCGCGGACCTCGGAGACGGTGCAGCCCTGGTGGGTGCACACCGCCGAGAAGGCCCGGAACATCCCCGGTTCCGGCTGGGTGAGGACCAGGTCGTGCTCGGGCAGGACGATGCCCCCGCCGACCGGGACCTCGGCGACGGGAATCCGGGCGAGGTCGGCGGGGCGGCCACCACCGGCGGTGGCCGACCCGGTGCAGCCGGCGGCAGCGAGGCACCCGGTGGCGCAGGCGGCGGCGAGGAAGGTGCGCCGCGGCATGCCATTGGTCGGTGGACGGATGCTCATGCGGGCACCGCCAGCGCGGTGGCGAACATCAGCAGCAGTCCGGTGCCGACGCCGAGAAGCACCCAGGGACCGAGTTCGGTGCGGTCGGGGCTGCGCAGCGAGGGGGCGATCTGAACGATCACCTGGATGATCGCCCCGACACCGACACCGAGCAGCAGCGCGGAAATCTCGGGATTGCCGACGCCGGCGCCGAGGACCGCGCCGAGGATGGCCGGCGCCCCGGCGAGCATCCCCAGGCCCAGCAGGGTGAGCACCGAGGTGCGGCGACGGGTGAGCGGAGCGACGATGGCCAGGCCCTCGGTGGTGTTGTGCAGGGTGAAGCCGAGGACCAGGAAGGCGCCGAGGGCGAGCTCACCGACCGCGTACGCCGATCCGATCGCCAGCCCCTCACCGAGGTTATGCAGTCCGATTCCGGCAGCGATCATCACCGCCAGCCGCAGGCCGGACGCTCCGGTGGCGTCGGCGCCCGCCCGCCGGGCCCGCAGGAATCGGTCGATTCCCATCAGGGTGAGGAAGGCCGCCGCGGCGCCGAGGACGACCAGGGCGGTGCCGCCGAACGCACCGCCGGACGCAGCTGCCAGCTCGAGTCCCTCACTGGCACCGTCGAAGGCGAGGAACGCGAGCAGGCCCACGGTGACGGCGAGGACGAACCGGACCGTGTCGGCGCTCACCCGGCGCAGCACCGGCAGCAACAACATGCCCAGCAGGACCGGGATGATTCCCACGTAGGTGCCCAGCAACGCCATCGTCAGGTAGAACTCGCCCCCCGGTGCCGGGGTGGCCACCGCGGCGGGGATCTCGTGCTCGATGACCAGACCGGTGTTGGTCAGCATCGAGATCAGATACGGCTGGCCGGTGATCCACGGATAGTCGAGGGTGATCGTCTCGGACGTCAACCGGCCGAAGGGCTCCTCACCCCCGGCGACATCGACGAACGCGTCGTTGACGAACACCTGCGCAACGGTGACCGGGTCGGGGCCGACATTCCGCAACGTCAGACTGATCTGCCCCGGCTCGAGGACGGTGCGCTCGACCGCGATGTCCTCGATCGGCGGGCCGGCGCGCTCGGGCAGGCTCTGCGCGGCCAGCATCGCCACCCCCGCCAGGGCGGCGACGATGATCATCACCGCACCCAGGCCACGGATCCACACCCCGGCAGGTGAGGCCGCTGCATCCGGTGAGGATTCGGTCTCGGTGACCGCGCCGGGCTCCGTCGCCGCGGTACGGTCCGGGTCGTCCGCCCGTGGTTCCGGGGTGGTCGTCATTCGGTCACCTCGAAGAACCCCATCCAGCCCAGGTCGGCGAACTCGGTTTTGTGGGCGTGGAACATGTAGCGGCCCGGGTAGGGGAACCGCATCTCGCAGATGCCGCGCTGGCCCTGGGCCTGAATGATGGTGTCGGTGAACTCGGCCGGCTCGAGCCGGGTCCCGGTCGGGTAGTAGTCGAAGAAGTTGCCGTGCACGTGGAAGCTGTTGATCGGGTCGTACTCGAGGACGTTGACCAGGTAGATCCGCACCAGCTCGTTGCGTCTGACCTGCACCGGTTCGTGCATGTAATGGAACGGGATGCCGTTGACGGCGTAGAGCTGGTTGCCTTCGCCGTCGAAGGTGGTGTTGTAGCCGTGCATCACCATCACCATTTCGTCCGCCGGCGGGCGACCGCGAGCCGGATCGATGATGAAGGTGCCGTACATGCCGCGGGCGATGTGCTCGGCCAACGGGCTGACGTGACAGTGGTAAAGGTGCAACCCGAACGGGGTCGCGTCGAACTCGTACGTGAACGATTCCCCCGGCTCGATGATGCCCCTACCCACCCCGGGAACACCGTCCATCTCCGCCGGATGGATGCCGTGGAAATGCATCGTGTGCGGATGTGCGGACCCGTTGGTGAACCGCACCCGCAGCCGATCGCCCTCGGTGCAGCGCAGCGCCGGACCCGGTACCCGCGAATTGAACGTCCACGCCGGGAAGACGACACCGGGTGCTACCTCGATCTCCTCGTCACCGGCGAAGACCTCCCACTCACGCAGCGTGCGCCCGCCCGGCAACACGGAGGTCGTTCCGTAGTCGAAATCGCGGAGCATGGCAGTGGGATGGAACCCGTTGGCCGCGTGGTCGACCTGCTGACCGGCCCGGAACGTCGGCCCGGCGTTACCGCCGCCGTGCCCGGTATGACCCGAGAGGTGCGAGGACTGGGACACACCGCCGGGAGCCGGATACTGCCCGCCCGGCGGTTGGGTCAATCGACCCGCACCCAGCACCAGACCCGCCGAACCCGCCAGCGCACCACCGAGCAGCACCTGACGGCGAGACGGCGCGCTCACCACACCAGCCCCGGCCGGACCGCACACCCGTAACGCACCTTGATCAGCATCGGCACATCTTAGAGTTTGGCATCCCAAAATAGGAACTTCAATACACCGAATCCAAGTCGGACGGGGAGCGGATCACCGGCAACCATCCACGGGATCAGCGGGAGAGGTGCCAGAAGTGGCAGACGTTCCACATGGGCGCTGGCAGGATTCTGGTGCGCATGAGGGCACGCACTCCCACCAGCACCTGGAGGACCGGAGCGTGTGGTTTATATCACATTTTGATTGAGCCGCGGCGTGTCTGCTTGCGCGGGTTAGCGAGGCCGCTCGGACCGCGTCGCGGGATGTCGCCGCGGGAGTCCTGCACTCACTCACCAGCCCCGTAAACGTCGAGGTCATCATCGGTTTTCTCTCCCCTTGCGCGGTGCTGCTCGACGGGAATTCCGGAACGGTGGTCCCGTGTCGTTACCTGTCTGCGATGCCCGCTGCAGGGCTCTGACGTGGACATATTCGAGCAAGATCATGTTTGTATATCGATTAGGTCACGATAGCGAGTTCGATACCGCTTTGTTACTTTCCTTTTCGACGGGGGTCCGAGGCCGCGAATCTCTACGAACGCGGGCCTAGCCAACACAGATGAGGTAAGACACCGTGGCGAAACACCGCAGGACGGCACATCGTTCTCATTCCATCACCGGCCGCCTGAAGATCGCGACCGTCGCCGCGGCGAGCGGTGCCATCCTGATCGGCGGCGCGCAGTTCGGCGCCGGGTCCGCGACCGCCCGCCCGCTCGAGATCCCGCCGGGCCTACTGCCGGCCGGTGTTCAGCTGCCCGCGATCGAGCTGCCCGACCTGCCGGCCGCACCGCCCGCGCCCGGCATGCCCGGGCCGGTCAACCCGGGCACCCCCGCCCCGCTCAATCCGGGCACCCCCGCCCCGCTCAACCCGGGCACCCCCGCCCCGCTCAACCCGGGCGCCCCCGCCCCGCTCAAGACCCACACCGTGCAGCCGGTGTCCGGCACGCTGTCCTCCGGTTACGGCCCCCGTTGGGGCGCGCAGCACGGCGGCCTCGACATCGCGGCCCCGATCGGCACCCCGATCCAGTCCGCGGCTGACGGTGAGGTCATCTCCGCGGGCCCGGCCTCCGGGTTCGGGTTGTGGGTGCGGGTGCGCCACGACGACGGCGCCGTCAGCGTCTACGGCCACATCAACGAGTTCATCGTCAACGTCGGCCAGCGGGTCGCGGCGGGCCAGCAGATCGCCACCGTCGGCAACCGTGGTCAGTCGACCGGCCCGCACCTGCACTTCGAGGTGTCGGACGCCAGCGGCAACCGGCTCAACCCGAGCCAGTGGCTGCGCGACCGCGGCGTCTCGGTGACCTGGTGAGCTGACTAGAACTTCGCCCCGGCGGTAGTCAGTTCCACACGATTCCGCCGCGCTGCGCCGAATGACCCTGGCAGAACCCCGATGTCGTTCGATGCGGTCACACGGGAAGCCCTGGTTCCAGGTTCCTAGCTCGAAAACAGCCCAACCCACACCTCGGGTCGTGGAATCGTCGAGCTTGCCCCCGGCGATGATCGAGCTCCACACCCGAGAGAACGCACCGCTGATCGCCGAGACGGTCACCGACATCGGCCTCTAACAGACGCATTCGGTCGTCATTGCATCTGATGACGCAGTCGTAGCCGATCGCCTGCGCCACTCGCTCCGGTCCGCGTGCCCGGGCGGTTCCCTGCACCACCGGCACAATTGATGTCGGACACCGCCCCTACCCTCCCGGTAACAGCACCGCGGAGGCGGAGGGAGAGCAGTGTGGCAGTCGTAGACGACGTTGTTCCGCTCCCCGGGATGCCCGCACATCAGTTGGTCTCGGCGGTGGAACAACTCGCCCTGCTCGGGCAACCGCAACCGATCCGGGTCCCCGAACGACTGTGGCGGTCCTGGCTCGACGACCCCTCGGTACTGGCCCGGTTCGACGCCAAATGCTATGAGAGGGAATCGGACCGATGCACGGTCTGGCTGGGCAGTGTCTCCTCCACCGGACACGGCTCCTTCCGGGCCGCGAGCCTGCCCGGGCCCTCCCGCCGCGGCACCGTCCCGGCCCATTTGTTCGCGTATCAACGCGAATACGGGATCATCCCCCGGCTGGGATGGTCCGGCACCGACGACGCGGTGCTGTGCCACCAGTGCGACTTCGCCGGTTGCGTCAATCCCCACCACCTGCGGTTGGGCACCAACGCCGTTAACCGCACCGAGTACCACCTGCGGCGCCGTAACCTCGCCAGCCCCCTCGCCGACGTCCGCGGCCCCGCTGGCCGCACCCGCGCCGTCGCCACCGCGATCCGGATGGGTTTGGCCGATCGCGAACTTCCCCACGTTGTCGAAACACGGATCGCGGTGGCTGAGGCCGCCGGAATGCCCCTGACTCTGTGGTAACAGCAGGCTGCGACCGTCGCTTGCCTTGACCGACAAGTAGTGTCGCGGCACCTGCCTAGAATTGCTGCTCATGCTGACAGCCTGGGGTGACGAGAGCGGATCCCAACCCGACCGCGACCCCAACACGTACCTCCTCGCCGCAGCCTTGTGCGACGAGGAGGATGTTCCGACCGTACGGAAGGCGATGGAAGCGCTCCGTCTTGGGCACGAGACGAAGGTTCACTGGCACGGGAGCAGTTCCGATCGACGGCACGAGCTGGTGGCGGCCGTGAGCGAACTCAAGCCTCGTCGTCCGGCGAGTAATCCTGCGGCTCACTTCCAATCCCACCGCGATGGGATGGCTACACCGAAACTATAGCAATCGCCATCAAGCGCCACCAGAAAGAAGCGATCGGAATGGGCGCGCAAGGCTGGAAACCGCTGGGTGGGCTGCCAACAGGGGTTCTTACGCCCCGGAGACCTCCTACACGAACCACTTCCCGCGGCTATTGCCTCGGGCATCCGCATTATGTTGGTCCGGGTTGTCTCGACGCAACCGTCGGACCTGGCCGCCGACACCCGTCTTCGGTGGCCGCCTCCCCCGCCATCCGTCAGCGCCCCGTTCGGCACACCCCGCGTCCAGTGACGACGCCGCGGCGGTGTAGGCGCGTGAACTCGAGCATGGAAGCGCGATCACGACCACCCGCCAGGATCCCGCAGCCGCGGCGGCGCTCTTCACCCTCACCACAACGGATGCCGCACCCAGCCGCGAGCTGCGACTGCGGTTGTGGATGCCGCACCCCGGCCGCGGTGCTGCGGCTACGGACCGCCTTCGCCCAACAGGCGGATTAATCCTCCCCGTTTTCCGACACCACCTCTTCCCAGCCGGAAAACATCCAGTCACCAAGTTAGATTCACGGCATGAAATCCGCGTCCGCGCACGTCCGTCGCAAACCGTGCCGCACCGCGCACGAAGTACAGACCCGATTGGCAACGGGCGCGAGAACGGTAGTCCTCGACAGCCCACCTGAGACCACCATCGAACTGCGCGACCTCCCCGATGGCCTCACCCTTCGCGTCGAAGGCTCATCTCGCGTGCAGATCACCGACACCACCAATCGGCCAGAGAAACACGCCCCGGCGATCGTCATCACCGGCGCCGCCCACGCCCAGCTCTTCGGGCACACCCGCGCGCACGCCTACACCACCGCCACCGTCGACGCCTTCGATCACGCCCGGGTCACCGCCCACAACCGCGCATCCGTCTCCGCCGTCGACCACGCGCTCGCCCTCGCCGGCGAGAACACCACCGTCTACGCCTACGACTACGCCGCCGTCCACGCGCACGACGACGCGCAGGTACACGCCACCGACGACACCCGCATCGTGCTGCACGGCAACGCCCACGCCGCGGCCGCCCGCGGTGTCACCATCTTCGGCCCTGCCCGCACGAACGTCACGGTCACCGCCAGATAGCGCAGCGCGCCGAACATCGATGACCTGGAACTGGATCGCGATGTCCGTTTTGCCCGTTGTTTACCGCGGTAAACAAACCAAACCGATTGGTCTTGTTTGTTTACCGCGGTAAACAACGGCACGAGATGCTCGGGCACCCGCAGAGAGTGTGCTGGTGGCGGTGCGGGGACGAGCGCTGCGGACGCCTGCCGCGTCAGCGTGTTTCACGCCAGCCGGACCTTTCACGAAAAAAGCGTGGAGGCCTCGACGATGATCCGTTTTCCGAGGACGGCCGACCTTTGCCCTCCGATCGCGTGACGCTCCGCGTGTCGGCCCCGCTCCAACTGCTGCGGTGCCGTACCGTGCATCCCGTCCGAAGTAGCCCACAGGAGTGGGTGAAGCAAACGGAAAGGGTCCCATGACCATTCATGTCCTTCTCAATCAGAAGGGCGGCGTCGGCAAAAGTACCGTCGCCGTCAATCTCGCCGCCGTCACCGCGGACGTACTCAACCAAGACGACGATCCCGACGCCACCTCTCCCGTTGCCGCGGTCTCCGTGGACCCGCAGGGCTCGGCGATCTGGTGGGCCGACCGCCTCGACAACCTGCCCTTTCACGTCGTGCAGGCTCACGACGACCTCAACGGGCTCCGTCAGCTGGGTCAGCTGCCCGGCATCCGCCACGTGTACGTCGACACCCCTGGCTGGATCGACCTCAACGCCGCCGATGACACCTCCGACCCTCTCGGTCGCGGACCGGCCGCCGATGCGTTGCGGACGGTCCTCGAGGTTGCCGATCACGTCATCGTGCCGATGGAAACCGAACCGCTCTCGTTCGACCCGACCGCCCGCACCATCCGAAAAATCTTGGAGCCGCGCGGCATTCCGTACACGGTGGTGATCAACAACTGGGATCCCCGTGACGGCAAGCTCGATCTCGAGGAGACCAAGGACTTCGTCCGCGCGAACAAGTGGCCACTGGCGAAAACCGTGATCCGCCACTACAAATTGCATGCCCGGGCGAGCGCCGACGGCCTGGTGGTCACCGAGTACCCCGCGAACAGGGTTGCGCTGCAAGCCCGTGAGGACTTCTACCGACTGGCACTGGAGTTGCGGATCGACGGTGGTCGGTGATGGCACGCGGCACCCGCACCAACCTCGCAACCCTCGCCGGCGTCGTCGGCGAGAACTCCCCCGTCGACCGGCCCACCGCCGGTGGGACACCGACCAACGTGCCCTTGAGCGAACTGGCACCGAATCCACGTAATCCACGTGATGACCTCGGCGATCTCAGCGATCTGGCCTCGATCACCGGCACCCAACTCCAACCCGCCCTGGTCGTTACCCGGGACGCCTATCTGCGCCTGTATCCGGAAGACGACACCACGATCGGGCTCGCCCGATGGGTGGTGATCAATGGGTGCCGGCGACTGGCCGCGGCCACCAACTTCGGCCGCCCCAACCTCGACATCGTCGTCAAAGATGAAGTCGCCAAGGACCGAGTCACCCTGCTCGCCGCGGCGGTCATCGAGAACGTCGGCCGCCGCGACTTCGACGTCATCGAAGAAGCCAAGGCCGTCGAACTCCTGATCGGCGAGTGCGGAACCGTCGAGAAGGCCGCCATGAAACTCGCGAAGTCAAAGGGCTGGATCTCCCAGCGACGGGCCCTGCTACAACTCACCCCCGAACTCCAAACCGCCCTCCGTAACGGCGAACTCGCCATTCGCACCGCCCGCTCGCTCGCGCAAGTTCCGCCAAAGGAGCAAGTCGAGGCCTGGAACTCCGAACGCAAGCGAAAACATCAAGGCATTGAACAAGATTCGGCTCCCACTGACAGCGGCCACAAGCCGGTCAAACGAGTGCCGGTAACCGCCGCGAAGGTAACCCGCACCTTCCAGCGCCTCGACGCCGACCCGACCACGCTCGCCGACGCCCTTGTCGACTACCTCGACCCCGACGGACTGCAAGCACTCATCAAGGCACTCACCGATCGACACTGACTCGGGACGCCTGCTGGGGCTCTTCACCATGTGGTGAAGAGCCCCAGCATCGAAATCCTTGTTACCAACTGCGTCACGAGCACGACGTGCGAAGACCTAACGCCTCCGACGACGTCCGCACCTCTCGTCGGCTGTGCCCGCATCCACCTATTCAAAGGGGCGAGCAGTAGCTGACGATCGCGAACATCCGCTTCGCTAGCTGTTACCGAGTCCGGCCGACAAGGCAAAACGGGCTGAGCGCCATTCTGCGGCCACCAGGGTCCGTTTTGGCCAACGTCATACCGGTACACCCGAGAACGGCGCTCTACGGCGAAACTGTGCCCGGTCGACACCCTCCCTGTCGTTCGTTTTCAGTGTTCGGTTGAAAAATCCGGTATGACGCGCCGATACCGGACGATGTGGATGTCGGACCGTCCGGAGATACTGATGGACGTGAAAATCGGCTACGCACGATGCAGCACCAAGGCTCAGGACCTGGCCGGCCAGGTCGCCTGGCTCGGCAAGCTCGGCGTCGAGCAGTCACGTATCTACACCGACCATGGATACACCGGGCGCAACAGAAAACGTCCCTCACTCGCCCGCGCCCTCGAGGTCGCCCGGGCCGGGGACGAATTCGTTGTCACCAAACTCGACCGGCTTGGCCGATCGGCCCGCGATTTGCACGAGATCGTCGACGGACTCGTCGCCCACGGCGTCGCCCTCAACATCGACGGCCGGGTGTACGACCCGACCGACCCGATGGGCAAGATGTTCATTGGCTTCCTCGCGATCATGGCCGAGTTCGAGTCGGACCTAAACCGGCAGCGCACCCGGGCCGGCGTCGAGGTTGCGAAAGCGAAGGGCAAGATGCGCGGCAAGCAGCACCGGTTGTCTCCGCTCCGCCGCAGCCTGCTGCTCCGTGACTACGAGACGGGCAAGTTCACGATCGCCGACCTGAGCCAAAATTACAGCCTCAAACGCACGAGTCTCTACGCCAACCTCGAGCTGGCACGTGTGGAACGCGATGGCGCGGACGTGGGCTCGGCGGAAGCGGGACTATCTGCTTGACCGCCCGTTTCAGAAGGCGATTGCACGCAGGAACATTCAGCTACCAAAGGGTGTCGGACGGGTTTGCGACACTCAACGGTTCGGTAGTGAAAGGTCACCGGCGACTGCCCGTGCCGATCCCGGAGCGTCCGAGAAGGTATCGAATGTGAGACTTGCGTAGAAGTCCACAACTATCCTCCGATCGCCGAGGGTGTCATCGCGGTCAGGCAGAATCATTGCTGTGCCTCCCATGAACAGCCCGGCAGCCCGGCTCGCGAACATTCTGAAAAGACTGCTCGAAGCAAACAAGAACATTTCAACCAAGGACGCGCTCGCGCCCATCTTAGGAAGTGCCGACGGGGTCGAGTTTGCGCGTAGCTTCGGGTATCTGATCGGGCTACCACAGCAGGTTGCGGCCGCAGTCACCAACGCGGCCGATCCCGACCATGACGACGTTGACTGGTATCTCCAGTGGAGGCCCACCGTCGACCGAGCATTGAGCCAGGCATGGGCTTTTACGTCTGCGGTCCACAGTGTGCAGCAGTTGTATTCCTCAAATGACATCATTTACCTCGAAGCGTGCGGCAATCTGCTCGGTCGCGCGCGAATCGAACCTCGCATTGCACCCGAAACGCTCGACGACCTCTGGCAGAAGACGCAGGATCTTCGCGATGACCTGTTCAACGCAGAGGACCTCCCAGCCGATCTCAAGTCGTTCATGCTGGACCAGCTCGAAGGAATTCTCCGAGCATTCCGTGAGTTCATAATCCGAGGACCCGAAGCGCTGGCAGAAGCAATCAACCAAGCTGTGGGCGCAACAGTCACATCGAGGATCATGCCCCGGATTCAGGAGAGCCCCGAAGCACAGCCGTGGTGGAAGAAGTTTTCCGTCCAGATCGCACTGATCACCAGTTTGATCGGCATTCCTGGCACGGTTTTGGCCTTACCACCTGCGTATCAAGCCGCTGTCGAGGCCATTTCGCCGTCCGCTGAGGCGGGGCGTCCTACGTCTACCATCGTCATAGACCAGTCGGTGAACATCGAGTTTGATCAGTCGCCATCAGAGGATGACTCGGCACCTTCACACCCGTAATAGTGGTTCAGGCGCGCGGACGATGTCGCACCTATAACCATCTCAGTAACGGTCGTCACTGAGGCGCGCCAAGGAGACTTGGATATCCGAGCCCGACCTCGCGCGCGACTTACGCAGATCGATCCATGGCACGCTGCGTCGCGAATCTGAAGTCTGTGGGTCAGAATCCCCTCTATGACTCTTCCGCCGCAGCCGATGCCGCAGCCACCGGCTCCGACGCCGACCCCTGGTCCTTCAACTCGTTGGGGACGTGCTCGTGTCTGGTTTCGAGATCCGCCATGGTGGTTCAGAGATGTCGTGATTGCGGTGTTGGTGTCTGCTTTGGTCGTACTGGCAACTACGGTGATCGACGATAGGCGTGCCGTTAGGGACCGAGAGATTGCAGCAGCTGCCGAAGTGCGCGCGGAGCGTATCGAAAACCTACGGTTTGTGCGGGAGCGCTCCAGTTCGGACGCCGATCTGCCTCGCCCGTTTGCGGCACTGGATCTTGCCGACCAGAGCCTGGGGGGATTGCAGTTGCGCGGCGCGATCTTCAGCGGTGCAAGCCTGTCCGGTGCCACCTTCGACGGCGCGGACCTTTCCGGAGCAAAACTTTCGAAGGCAGATCTGACGAAAGCGCAGCTTCAGGGTACAGACTTGACCGGCGCGATCCTCTTACAAACAAATATGACCGGTGCTTACATGTTGGTCGTGAACCTGTCCGGCGCGAACCTGGTTGAAGCAAATTTGACCGGCGCGCACCTGCCGGGAGCAAATTTGACTGGCGCAATCCTGACGGCGGCGAACTTGACGAGAGCGGATCTGTCCGCAGCGGATCTGTCCGGCGCGTTAATGACCGGCGCGGAGCTAGCCAACGCAAACCCGGCCGAGACGACGCTGGCGGGCATGCATCTACCGGATGTGAACCTCACAAGTATCTGCTGGGATGACTCCACCAAGTGGCCCGCAAATTTCACACCGCCATCAGATCGGACAGGGTGCAACGAGTAGACACTCGCACTAACACTCCGTTGTTCCCCAACTGCTCCCGCGTTTCGCGAGTTCCAGATCGGCTGAATGAGAGGCAACGAAAAAGCGCGTCATCCAGAGCAGCTTAACCACGTTTCATTCGGCGTCGTGGACTGAACTACGCAGGGAGACAGGACTGATCCCCCGCTCAGGGATCACACGAGTTGAGTACGGTCAGCACCGTTCCGTTTCGATGACGAAGCGCGAGGCCAAGCCGATCTCGAAGGCCGACGGCAAGTCAGGCTGTCGGGTACCCATGCGAAGATGTCCCCGTTCCGATTGTTTCCCGGGGCAGTGAATCAACGATCCGACAGGAGTCTGAAATTGGGTGCGTGGGTCAATATCGACTGTCCCGAAACCGGATGCAGTTATCGCACAACCTTCCGGCTGGGGATGGGCGAAGAAGACGACCCTGACGCCTACGACGAGCGGGTTCACGTACTCGGTGGCGAGCACCCTAATCATCCGGAAAGCTAGGGACAGTGACCACAGACCACTACACGCCGAGTGGCGACTATCAGTCGATCAGAAGCGCCGCCGCCGCGCGCATCGCCGACTATGCGCGCGAAGCCACCATGACTCCGTTTGACCCCCAACAACTCGGCATGCACGCCCGTGTCCTGAAAAAAAGCTTGGACGCTCACACCGCCGCGACCGAGTCCGTCGGGTCCGACTGCCTTAAGTGCAACCAACCGTGGCCGTGCCGCGACATTCGTCTGATTTTCGTACCGCCGAACATCCTTAACTAACACACGACGCTCGTCGGAGCAGGCGACGCACACGCTGGTCGCCCGCTCCGGGCGTGCATTGGCCACTTTACGCAGGCTGCAAGTCGGCCTCGGTGTCGAACGGCTGCGGCAGGACAGCACGGAGGAGCCCTCGTCTTCGGCAGCGGCGACGAACGACTTCCATCGCGGGGGACTGGTCAAGTTCAGCGGCTACGGGCCGTGAGTTCGACCCGTTGGCGGAGCGAGCCATCTGCGTGCGGAACCCATGCCCCAACAGGCACCCACCGCCGCTTTCTGAGGGCTGTTCGAGCGGCGATGACCGCCGGCAGATCATCGGACACAGCGCCTATTACCCAGCTATCGAGTAGATCGCCGTCACTTGTACGGACCTCGACGTCATGCGACTCTGATCCGTCCTGAAGGATCGCGACCGGGCGTTTGAGGCGATCGTGTTGGGCGATTGCGTGAAGCTCGCACACGTACAGGATGGTGGGCAGTCCAGGGATACCGGCTAACAGCGCGGACAACAGCAGCAGCAGGTCCGAACCAGTGGTCGAGATTAGAGCCTGGGCGACGACGTAGAGGGCAGATATCGAAGCCATTCCGACCACGCCCAGCGCCCAGGCGGCAGAGCGCGGAAGCCGATGACCGCTGCGGTGGTCGGCGAGCATCACCGTGGACGCGACAACCGACACGCTCAACGCTGCCACGGCCGCAGTCAGACCATTAGTCTCGTCGACAGCGATTGCCACGACGAGGATTCCGGCAGAGAACGCACTCATCACCACCGCGATTTCAGCAGTAGCTACGGCGACACCAACCACTTCATCCCGGGTCCATGCACCCCGGAAGACTGACGATCGCTCGCGCATCGGCACTGTCCTCTCCCTCATTTCTCGGGACAGCCTATCGGGGCGCTGCCAGCCAGATTCGTGGTCCCATAGTGCCGCCCGTTGACCCGCCGCCCGCCCCACGATCCGATCAGGCACGCCTCCCAATGGTGCTGGGTTCGTTGCGCTGCACGGGGAGTGCAACGGCGACTTTCCTGTGCGGCCGCAACGTGTGGATGTTGCACCGCAACGTCGGACTCGGTGGACGTTGTTGCCGCAACGGATCTGTCGAGGGGTTGTCCTCGGACCGGTTGTCGGCGGTCAGGTCGAAAAGCGCGAACTGGTCGTCACTCCCCCAGCCTGGGGTCGGACATCACCGGGCACCGACCAGTGCGTACTGCTGACCTGTCGTTGCCGCATTGCGGCTGTCGGTTGCGTCGTCGACCTCGGGCAGCGGCGGGGTGCGGAACCCCGCCTGTACAGCGCGTTGCGCGACCTTGTCGTATCGGCGCATTGCGGTGGAAGCCGCCTTGGCGTGGGTAATCGTTGCGATTTCCGCGTAGCTGAGATTCTCGGTGATCCGGAGGCGGGCGGTTTCCTTGACTGTCGGGTCGAAGTCGTCGCAGGCGTCGATGAAGTCCAGGAGGTTCTCGATGGTCTGTTCCCCGTCGGGCAACACGTTGACCTCCGGTGACGCCTCGGAGGGCGCATTGCGGGCAACCAACCGCTCCCCCAGGTCTGCAACGGCGGCAACGCTGGGTGCATCCGCAACGAGCGGTTCGGCACCCACCGCAACAGTGGCTGGCGTGGTGTCCGTCTGGTCTTCAAGCGGCACCGACGCGTCGCCAGCTGCGGTCCCTCGCGGTGCCGGATCGCCGGCCTCAGCAACCGGCCCCGTCGCAACGTCGGATGCCGACGCAACGTCGGGCGCAACAGGGTTGGCCTGAAAGCGTCGGAACGCCTCCCATGCTTGGTGGTTCACCTCGATACCTTGCTCCTCGAGCACGTTGCTGAGTTCGTTGCGCCCCACCTCAGCCCTGACGCTTGCAGCCTGCATGAGGGCGTTGTACTCGGCGTAGGCGGTCCCGATGGACTTGATGAGAATGCCGACGCCGTGCGTGAAGGCCAGAACCAGCAGCGGCGGAATGATCGCGAGGAGAGCGGCGCCGGTCGGTGTGAGGGGGGTGTAGCCCAGGTCGATACCAGCGGCGAGTTTCCGTGCAGCGTCTTCACCGGCCCGGTGCGCGTGGTAGGCGTTGCCGTAGACGCTGATGAGGACCACGCTGACAGCCAGCGTCAGGAAGAACTTCTTCCCCGCTGCACTTCCGTTGATCTTGCTCAGCGCAACGGTCGCGATCGTTGCGCCGAGGATTGCGCCGTCGACGATGGAGGGAAAGATCCAGGTGAGGTATTGCGGGACACCGGCCTGCAATGCGAGGTCGCGTTGCACCGCAAAGGACAAAACGAATGCACCAGAGGTGATCCCCACCGCAATGGCGATCGCAACGGCGAGGGCTGCAATCAGGGATCGGAGCTGGATTCGTGCTGCTCGGAGATTAAGGTCAGTCATGATCGGGTTTTCCTTCCACGGGGTCCCGGTCGACGAGGCCCCTGCCGACCCACTCGGCAGGGGTCTCTCTTCGTTGCGGCCATTCGCTGACCGCGCTCGCGTCGCGCTGCTAAGCAATTCTTTCTGCTGGTAGGACGCATATCTGCTCGGTGCAATGCACCTTTCGCCCATATGGGCTATTTCACCCCATATGGGCTGTAGGGGTTATATGGCGATTTCGTCGGCGGGCGCGGGAAAGGGTTCGCCGTTGTTGTACTGATTTTCGAGTCTGGCGCAAAGCTGGTCGATCGCGGTGCGGATGAACACCTGCTGACTCTTGATCCCGGTACGGGGGCGAGTGTGCTCGAGGGCTGCAACCATGCGGTCCTTCAACTCTTCCTCCAGCGATAGCAGAATGTCGGTGGTCTGAGCCTTCCGCTTTCTCTCCGTTGGCTGCCTCGCCGGCGCCGGCGCCGACGCCTTGCGCTGTTGCGGCGTTGCGGTCGGCGTTGCACGCGGGGCGGTCGTTGCGGGCGTGACTGACGACGTTGCGGCTGGCTCGGGTGCAACAGGCTCTGGCGTTGCCGTCGTCTTCGCGGCGGCTTGCTTGAAAGTGTTGCGTGCACTGCGAGGTGCGGGCGGGGCAGGTTTGGGAATTGCGCTCATCAGAGGGCCACCTTCTCCAGGATTTCGATGAAGTTCTTATGGAGGTTGCGGGACCACGCCGGCTGGCTGGGATGCTCATCGAAGCCCATTCCAACGTTGGTCAATTTCGATATGTCTGCCTTCTGCGGGATCGGGTCGCCGAGGAGCGCAATCTGGTCCTCAACCGCGTAGTTCTTTAGATAGCTGACGATCTCGGCGTGATCGTTACGGCGTCCGTCGATCTTGTTGATGACGATCCCAGCTATCGGGAGGACTTTGTCCATGTACTCGGCCAGGTCTTCGAGGGCCTCGCGAATCGAATCAAGCCCGTCGACGGCATCCGATTCCGGCTGAACGACGATCAGTACGTTATCCGCGGCGTACAGGGCGCTCCGAGAGACAAGGTCAATCGCGGGACGGCAGTCGATCAGGATGTGCTCGTACTCGCCCGAGACTGGCTTGAGAGCGCGAGCGAACGACATCTCTCCCCCAGGCTTTGTGCCGAGCTGATCTGAGACAGCCTGCAATTCGGCGAACCCGGATGGCAGGACATGAATCGCTTCACGCCGCGCCACGACGATCGCGTCGCGGGCCGGTAGATCCGTCTGACGGTCGAGTACGTCGGCTAGCGAGTGTGGTGCGGGCTCGGATGTCGTGTAACCGGTGAGGTGCTTGGTTGAGTTGCCCTGCATGTCCGCGTCGACTAGCAGAACTGTGCGGCCTATCGCGGCGGCGGCGTGCGAGAGCCCATTGGCCACCGTTGTCTTTCCCACGCCGCCCTTGAGGTTCGCGATCGCAGTGATCGTCATGCCCCTCCCTTCCATTCCCATATGGGAGCTTATATAAGCTAATATTAGCTTATAGCATCGTACCTTTGGTGTCGTGCTGGTAGATAGTGGAATCGTATGCAGCCCAATATCACTTAACGGGTAATGACATGCGGTTATATAGAGAAACTTTCGCTCATATTCGCTACCTAAAGCACATCTCAAGGAAGATGATGCGAGATAAGAGCAGTTGCCAAAACATCTTTTGATCTCATAAATGGCAGGTCAGCGACATCAGGGCTGACGCAAACTGTGCTCAGCCAAGTGCGAGGTCCACGACACCAACGTGTTCCACAACGACGAGATGAACACCTAGGGCACCTACTCGGATTCGATCGAGATGACGTAGATCGACAACTAACAAGCCGAACGATCGGCAACCCCCGCACCTGGCCAGTCCGATTCCATGAGGGCGTCAATAGCCGATCGACTGCGCTACGCGCGAAGGGCACCTCCATGCCCGGCATCGTGAAGAAGCTGACCTTCACTATGCCGGCAAGAACGCCGGCCGGCGTCCGTCAGTCTCCCTCTACGGAGTCCTCGCCGTCGACAACGATGCCCGAACAGGGCCAAGCAGTCACCCGCGGCCCTTTTCCGGCCGCATTCGGTTCCACACCTAAAGCACGTTCGGGGAAGCTGGATTCCACCGACCCGTTCGAGACGCGGCGGCAAATACGGCTGGTGCCCTCATCGTTTCGACGGTGAGGGCACCAGTTCTCGGATAGGGCCGGTCATTTCCGGCTCGCCCGGATGGATGGATGGATGGACACCCCAGGAAGCCCATCGAGCTTCAGGTCTTGTAGAACCGTTGGGAGTCTATCGCGATGGAACCGCACGATTCCGGATTGTGGTTCTCACTTTGGAACTCGGCTACCAGCCTCGCTCGCGCCATTCGGCGAGGTGTGGCCGATCTACGCCGAGGGTGGTGTCGTCGCCGTGGCCGGGGTAGACGACAGTGCTCTCTGGGTATCGGTCGAAAATCTTTGTTTCCACGTCGGCGATGAGGGTGGCAAAGTTCTCGGGCTCCGCAGTCTTCCCGATACCGCCGGGGAAGAGAGAATCGCCGGTGAAGAGATGGGTTCGCCCACCGTCGGGTTCGGTAAGGGCGAGAGCGAGGGACCCGGGAGTGTGCCCGCGGAGATGAATGACCTCGAAGGTGAGAGTACCAATCGTGATCGTGTCACCGTCCACGAGAAGACGGTCTGGAGTGACGGGCAGGGCGTCGGCATCGAGTGGGTGCGCTGCAGTGAGGGTGCCGGTAGCCGCGACGACATCCTTGAGCGCCCACCAGTGGTCGATGTGCTGGTGAGTGGTGACGACCAGGCGAAGCTCGGGTGCTTCCTGCTTTACGAGCGCTGTGACGCGTTCAGGTTCGTTCGCGGCGTCGATGAGTAGCGCTTGCCCGGTCGCGGTGCACTCGATGAGGTAGACGTTGTTGTCCCCGGCCGCGACGGACATCTTGATGATGCGGCCGCCGGGGATGAGGCGCACTTGGGGGTTCGATCCAGGTGAGACGTGACCGGTGTAGGGCTGGTCGAGGGTAATAACCACGTTCAGTGGGACCTTTCTTGATCGCGGATTTGCGACGGTGGTCGCGGCCAGTGGTACATCATTCTGCTCGTGCGGGCGTACTGCGTCGGGGAGGGTACCGCGGGCGATAAGGTAGCCCGCCACCGGTGGATAGTTCGTCACAGTGACGAATTGCCTGCGATAATGTGCGATTGCAGTCACGCCACAGCACCTTCCGCCGGTGCAAGACAGCTACGGACGATGTCACGTGCGGTCCGGTAGTCGGCCCGGCCGCTGGATTTTGTGGGAAATCTTCCGTACTTGATCCTGGCTGGTCCGCCGATCGGCAGCGCGAGGGTTGTTGCGACTTCAGAGTGACGTTTGAGTCCGCGCTTCTTGCCCTTCCGCCGTCGCCACGCTAGTTCGTCGTTCCACCATTCGAACAGCTCCCGATCGATGATGTGCCGCTCCCGTCTGTTAGCTGACACGTCGGCCACGCCTAGCTCCTGCGCGGCCCCATGAAGCCGCCTCAGCACTCTGTCCGCACCCCGCGAACTCGATCCAATCAGCTGGAGACGACTGAATCGCCGTAGGGTCTTTTCCACGGTCACAGGGGAGTAGCCCGTCGCACTCGTGACCTGCTGAGTAGTCCGTGCTCCACCGAGGAGCGCCCAGTGGATACGAGCAGCGGCAGCACCGAGACCGGGCCGGGGGGACCAGAGGTCGTGTGTGTGGTGAGCCAGAACTGTAAGACCGGGTTCCGTAAGCGGGGGCGGGTTCCCTTGTGTTGCAGCTGCATCTTCCCAACCTGTCGGGGGAAGATTGAGAGTCCAGCTGGCTGCTCTGGTGCCGGCCGCAGCGGAAGTCCGCGTGACCCACCCGGTCTGAGCAAGCACACGTAGGCGCCGTGAGATCGTCGACGCCGCGAGGCCCGCCCTCTGCGCAAGACGGCGACAGTCGATGTCCAGGGTGCGAGTACGGGCTGTACGGGCGAAGGAGATCAGGGCGTAGAGGATCCGCTCGTCGCTCTCGCCACCGGGTTGAGCGAATCGCGCTGCGTGGACAGTGAGGGCCCGTTCGATCGTGTCGAGATCTTCGTCGAGCGGTTCCTGCGGGAGAGTGCGATCGGGGAGGTAGGAGAAGGTGGCGGCGCGCTGTAGGGCTCGGCCCCATTGACGGGCGACGTCGTCGCGGCCGTTGTCGCGGTCTTCCCGAAGGCGGACAAGTCCGGGCGCGGATGCGGCCGCGGTGCGGGCATCGCTGAGGGTATGGCCCGCACATGCCATCCCCAGAAAGATGCTGTGTGTGATGGCGCTTCGATCGGCACGCTTACCGGGTGCGGTGGAGAGGAGCTCCTGGGTGGCGGCAGACAGCAGACGGCGTGGGCGGTCGAGGTGAGGGTTTGTCTCCGGGTCACCGATGCGGATCGGTGTGGCGCGCACCGTCGCCGAGGTCGCGGCTGTCGGCCTCGGTATGGGTGGGGTGTGGGGGTGGCGCGCTAGAAGCCAGGTGACGACTTCCGGCGTCGTTCCGCGGCTGACGCGGTTGAGAGCCTGGTGCAGCTCGACACCGGCCAGGTGAGGGACGGACCGTCCTCCGTTGCGATGGGGTGCGCCTGGAGGCCGCACAACCCCCGAACCAGGGTTTTCCAGGGGTGATCTGTCGAAGGTGGCGTAGTGCTGTTTGAGTACGCGGGCCAGTTCGCGGACATCAGCCGAATCGGCGCCGTCCTCGCTCAGGCGGAGCCAGATATGTTGGCCGCCCGCCGGGCCGGAATGCGCTCGCAGGTAATGGACACCGAGGCTGTCGAGGTGTGCGGCGAAGCGGTCCGAATCGCTACGAGCCTGATCGGCGCCAAGACGGGCAGAGTCGAAGTCGAACGCGAGAAGCCGAAAGCGGTGGTCCACCGAGCTTGCGAGATAGATCGCCCATGGATAGTCAGGCGCCTGCTGCGGCACCACCATGCTTGCGCGGTACTCGTGTGTGCGCGATGGGTCGACCCGGACGGTCCGGCGAGGCGACCATTGATGCGCAAATGTTTGATATAGATCAGCATGCGTGTGCTCGTTAGTTGAGACACGCGCATGAATGGAAACCTCATCAGGGCATGCAGTGATACCCTGGGTGCTGTCTACCACGACAGTCCCTTCGGGGAACATTTGAAAACCGCAGAGAACCGAGCGGCCACTCGTTTCTCAGACCTCGAATACCCTCGGCTTGCCCGCCGGGGGTTTTTCGATTGTCACTTGCGGTTGAAGTTTTGAGTCGCGGGTCAGCCCCGCGTCCACCTAGCGGTTCACGCTGTCCGTGGCAAGACCTCCTGTTGGATTGGTGCAACTAAGTCCGTGAGACCAATTTCCGCAGCCAAGATGGCGGAGACATAGTCGTTTTCGGTCATATCGTGCTCACGAGCGGCCCTGTGCACTGCCGCTTTGAGCTCCACCGGCACGCGAGTAACGAGCCGTGTGCGTTCTCCCTTGCTTGGCCGTCCTATGCGGCGTGTCGATGGTTGTGCCATGCCAGACATTGTGGTGCCTAAAATCTCTTCAAGATGGACGACACGCCGTAAGCAACGCAATTCATACGATCATCACCATTGGCAACATACATGCAACATATGAGCATCATAACGGTTCCGCCATCCCCGCTCCTGTCTTCGGGCCGGCATGCGGTAGAACCGGGGCATGAGCGAAGAGATCCAAAGCGAAGGCGACATCAGCGCAACGGCAGTGGCTGTCGCGCACTTCCGTGCTCTGGAGACCGGACGTGATGACCGCCTTTTTTCCGACCCCTTAGCAGCGCATTTCGTCGATGCTTCGGGGTTGCCGATCGGGTCAATCGGTCTCAGTGACGTGACAGCGTCGCGGGTCTATCAGTCGGTCGTCACGCGTACGAAATTCCTGGACGACGCGCTGCGCGAGGCCGCTGCCTCGGGTGCGGTCAAGCAGCTAGTCGTGCTTGGCGCGGGCCTGGACACCCGCGCCCGAAGGCTCGTCCTGCCGGGGGTGGAATCGGCTTACGAGCTGGATCTCCCGCACCTCTTCAGTTTCAAGCGGCGCGCGCTCGATTCAGCGCCCACGAAGCCGATCGGCGCTGCTTTTCCGGTCATTGACGTCGCAGCTGATCTCCTCGCCGATGATTGGGGGACACATCTGGTCGCTGCGGGATTTGATGCAAAGCTGCCGACTGCATGGGTCGTAGAGGGAGTCTTCATCTACTTCACGACTGAGCAGAACGCCCAGATCATGAAACAGCTCACGCAGCTCTCCGCTTCCGGAAGTCGTCTACTGGCCGTCCATTTCGGAGTCGGTTCGCTTGAAGAGGCGCAGTCCAAGGAGATGGCGGCGCGCACTGAACAAGGAGGCTACGGCTTTAAATCCGTAGTGGCCGATCCCGGTGATTGGCTGGCCGAATGGAGTTGGGTGACCGAATCCGTATCGATAAAAGGCTTCGCTCAGGCCCTTGGCAGGGAGGTCCCGTACCTCGAACAGCCAGGGCATGAGGTTGCCTGGCTCATTGCGTCGCGATTGCCGTGACGGGTTGCTTGGGAGCTAGATCCGAGGCATCTGCGAGCTCTACCTGGAGATGGAATGCGGCGGTCGGTGTTCTCGCGGCCGCCCAGCAAGCCCAGCGGGTGTATTTCAGCTCGTGTGAGCGGTCCAAGACAACTACTGGGGTGTTTGCCCGTGCTGTGAGCCAGTCGCGGCCGTATTTGCGCAAGAGGCGGTAGCGCTGGAGTCGCTGGGGCAGTGGGGCGCCGGCGTAGATGCCGGCGGCCAATGCCGCGAATGCCAGCGCCGCGAGCACAAGTACCAGCGATATGGCCTTGGCGTTATGCGAGTATGCGTTGTCGATCCCCGAATACTGCAAGAACAGGTCGACCCCCTTGTGAGAGCAGTAGAGAATCCCGACCGCTGCTGCGCAGAACAATGCGCCCAGGGCGCGGGCCAGTAGTCCTCTACGTACGAGGAACAGGGATACCGCACAGTGGTAGGCGGTCACACCACACGATGTGAGAATCGGTAGAAGGAACGCCAACCAGTACAACAGCACCGAGCCGGTGACGGGAAAATCGCTGGTCATGTAGGAGGTGGGCTGGTCGGCCATCGGCGAATACAGAAAGGCGATGGTCATCACGCCGACGATGAGGCCGGCCTGGAGCATCTGCAGCCGTGCCGAGAATTGCACGCCGCCTGTGATGTAGGCAGCGATACCCATTAAGGGAATGGCAATCAACGCCGCCCACGTCATACCAACCAGAGACATGATGTTGGCGACGCCTGTGAAGTCGCGGAGTCGTGGATTGATGATGTCGTCCGTGATCACGGGTACCCGACAGAGTTTGGCGAACCCGAGGCACAGGAGGAGCTGAGTCACAGGATTGGACAGTCCCGCCAGAGGGCCACGAGTTCGAGTTGCGGCACCATCGACGACAATCCGGTAGGAAGCGACGGCGAGCACCGCTAGCGAGATCACGGCAGTGATAAGGATCGTCATTGGTCCCATCCGAAGGCACGCGCAGCACGTTCGAGCATCCGACGATGCCGAGGTGATGCATCCTCTGGTACCAGAGGCGCAGTCAACTCCGACCCCTTCTCCAGGAGAATCCGACTGAACCATTCGGCTTGCCGCTCGACCGGCTCTTGGTATTGGGATCTCATCAGGCACAGAGGAGTCGAGAATCGCGTGATCATCTCTCGCGGCAGACGACAGTTGAGACGCGAATTGTATCGCGCGACGGCCTCACGGCTGAGACGACCATGGCTGAGTACGATGTGGCCCAGCTCATGACAGATGATTGCGTTGCGTTGCATTCCCGTTGCCCCAGCACGGTAAAAGACGAGGTCACGGTCTTCGCGTGGAACCCACAGTCCCGACACTTCCCCGCTCAGCTTCGGCTTGCGCTGGAGTGGAGCAATGACGATAGGCCGACCACGTTGCAGGCTCAGTTCCGCGATGAGCCGGTCGAGTGACCACGGCCGCTGCATAGGCATCCTGGCGACCGCACGTTCGGCGATCTCTTTATCTTCGTCCTCGCCAGCAAGTTCGTTCACGATTCCCTCGTCGTCTACTTGGTTGTTCGGCGGCCATCTTCGGCGGCCTCGATCTCGCCAAGTAGCTCGTGGAGTTCGTCTCGCGCTTCCGGACTGAGATCCTCGGTAGACGAACGGAAGCCCCCGACTAGGACCGTCTTCGTGTCACGCTGCACTAGCAAGGTCTCGAGATTGTTGAAGTACTCGACGTACTGCGCCGGTTCATCGGAAAGGTAGACGGGTTCATCCCAGCCGAGCGCTTCCGCGATAGCGATTGCCACTGCGGGATCAGGTAAGCGGTGCCCGATGCGAATGTCTTCGACCTCGTCGGCGGTCAACGCCATGCCGGTACGTCGCGACACTTCTGCGGCAATATCTGCGTACGGTGCCGGGGAGTCCGCGCTCTTGCACCACAGGACGAACAACAGATCGAGGCGTTGAAACAACGGGATTTCACGATATTTGCTCATGGTTTTTCAGCTCTTTCTTGCTTGTAGTACTCGCTGCTTGGCATTCCAGCGCTGATGGAACGCGTCGCGGGTGACCTCGTCGAGGTCTTGTTCCTTGCCTGCGAGCCAACGGCGGTAGAGCTGTTCCTCTGCTACCTCGGGGTCAGCGCTCTGCACTGAGCTGGAGAGGTGCTCACGGTAGGCCATTTCGACAGCTGGAGTAAGCACGCGACCTGGCCCTCCAGCGCGTTCGAGAACCTCTGTCGCGTAGGCGGCACTGAGTTTTCGGATGATGCTAGCCAGTTCGTCGGCGGCCTTCTCGGCGGTCGGCAAACAGGATGCTGGCAGATCCTGGCGGGTAAGGACGTCGTAGACGACATCGGACGTGGTCAGCAGTCCTCGTACGAGTTCGACGGAAATCTCAAGCTTGCTGAAATTGAGCGGATTTGCCGGCGCAGAGAGTTCTGAGTTCTCTGCTGACTCGGTATCGAGTGGATCAGGTTCGCCACCCGCCAGTGTTCGGGCCGCGCTACCGGGGGCCCACCTCAGCCCCTCGTCTAACCGCCGCAGGGTCCGAGCCCTTGGCGGGGCCGTTTTCGAGGTCGGATTCTCGATTCGCGCCAGGGTCGTGTCGGCGGGACCGCCAGCTGCGTGTACCTGGTCCCGAGTCAGACCCAACCACCTTCTCCGTGCAGCGACGACAGCGCCGAATTTCTCGAGCTCACGGTGGTTGGGCATGCATTCACAGTAAATGCGGACCCGGCCCCAGAAGGAACCACCCGCCGAAGAAGCCATTCGACACCCGTATGATGCCTATATGATGCTTGTAAATATACCAAACGTTGCTTCTGTGGGGTAACTTGACGCAGGGGTTGTCCCTATCGACACAGCCCTGCGGCCCTATTTCCACTGCGAGACCGGCTCGACCCCGCGTCGTTATCACGTACAAGCGGCGGCACGTTAATGAGAAGGAGATCGACTGATGGCGGATCACGATGTGGCTCCGGAGCCTGTCTGCCTGGGGTCTGTAGCAGCTCGTCCCTCGAGATGGGCAGGGCCGTAGTACCCGTCCTCGTTCTCCTAGCAGCCCAATGGTGGTTGCACCACCGAAAGAGAAGGAAACAAGATGACGCATAACAGATATGGCGGCCGCCACCGTCACCGCATGGAGCGAGTGACGGTCGCGGGAACTATTCCGGTGGTTATCGCTTTGACGTTGGGCGGCGTTGCTCAGGCAGAACCGGACGCTCAGCCGGGTGTGTCGGTGGAGCAGGCTCAGCCTGGTGTGAGTAGTGAGCAGTCGCAGCCGGGTGTGTCGACACCCGCACCGGCATCGGCTCCGGCGCCGCAGCGCGAGTATCTGGCCGGGTATCAGCCCTCTCCGGAGGTTGCAGCTTCTCCGGGCCGGTCTTACGAGGATTTCCAGAACGGGAATCAGTATGTCGAGGCACCGATCTACACGGAGCCGACGTATCCGCAGGCCTACTACGAGCCTGCTCCCTATCAGGAGCAGTACTACGGGAATCCGGGTGCACAGTGGACTGAACCACCGGCCGCGCCCGAAGCGGCCCCGGCTGCGCCACCGGTTCCGATGGTGAAGCGGAAGGTCATCGCTCCGGTCGATGCACCCGAGGGGTACATCTTCACCGGTGCCGGGTTGATCCAGCAGCCGCGGTGGATGCCGGACGCGGACCGGGATCGGATCACGAACACGATCGCCGCCGTGCAGGCCGACGCGGGTAACGCCCTGATCAACGCTGGTGTCGACGCACCGCAGGCCGATCGGGTCACCGGCGGTGCGATCGGCGGCGGGTTACTCGGTGCGGGTATCGGACTCGCCGCTTTGGGCGGGCCCGCCGCGGTTGTCGGAGCGGGCGGCGGTGCGCTGATGGGTGCCGGTATCGGTGCCGCTGTGACCGCCCCGACCGGCGGTTGGGGTGTGGGTGCGGGTGCGGCGATCGGCGCTGGTGTGGGCGCGGCCGTGATAGGGCTGCCCGCGGCCGCGGTCGGTGCCGGGGTGGGTGGTGCCGCGGGCGCTTTGGTCGGTGCCACGGTCTTCGGTGGCCAGGACCTCACGATCGAGGAACCGGCACCGGCGGTCCCTGCCGTCGAGGCAGCTCCGGCCGCACCTGCTCCGCTGTGGATACCACCGGTGATCGATACCAGCGCTGTCACCGCACAGACGGTGGCGGTGGTCGAGCAGGTTGAACAGTTCCCCGCTGGTGCAGAGGTTGTCGAGCAGGCACGCGATTTCACGGAAACGGCGCCGGCGTACGTCGAGCAGGCAGCACCGCAGGTGAACTCGACGCTCACGCAGGTGCGTGGCGCGGCGCTGGCACAGCAGGGCGGCGGCCAGGTCGTCGCCGCGGCGGACCAGGCCGGTGCGAACGCGGCGGCCGCGGCCGCACCAGTGATCGAGCAAGCATCAGCGTTCGCCGGCGCCGTGGTCGCCGGCCTGAACGCCTGATCACAGCAGTAGGAACCGGCACCCCGCTTCGGGCGTGCCCGGGTGACCGGAATCCGACGACGAACACCGAACAGGAGATGGACCGATGGTGGATTCGCGATTCGATGGAGACAACCGTTTGGACGAGAGTGCCATCGAAGACTGGTTCACCGCGCCGCCGTCGCCGGATTCCGGGAACACCGATGATGCTCCTGCCGACCCCGCGGACGGGGTCGGCAGGACGGCATTCTCCGTCGTAGAAGGCGGCAACGGGCTCGAGGATGCGAACGCGGAGGAAGACGACTGGTTCGAGGTGACCAGCCCGATTCTCGGCGCCCGACCCGAGACTGAACCCATGCCGCACCAGCAGGGCGGCTCGGTGGGGAGCGACACTGATTCGACCATGGGGAAGCGGTGGCCATCGGACCCTGCCGCTGACGGCGTGGGACCGGATTCATGGGTGGTGGAACAGCACCCGGCGGATACCGCAGCGAAGCCCGCGGACGAAACAGGCCGGTCATGGTTGTCTCGTCACCGCACCGCGGTGTCGGTCGGCGGATCGATGACGGCGGCCGTCGCTGTCCTCGCCGGTGTCGCTGCGACCGCGGTGGCCGCATTCTCAGCCCCCGATAACCCTCTGCCGATCAGTGCGGTGATCACCGCGAGCCCGACGGTAGCAGTCACATCATTTCCGGCGCAGGCAGCGGCCGACGGAGTTCGCCCGTGGTGTTTCGGCTTCACCGGGGGAGAGCCGATCGATGGGTCGTCCCCGGATGCCGGCGAAGCGGCGATCGCGAGGTTCCAGGCCGCGTACTACGTCGACCGCGATGCCGCCAAGGCCCGCTCGTTCGTGGCGGAGGGCGCGGTCGTGGGAACGGTCGAGCAGATGACCGAAGCGCTCGCCACCCTCGCACCGGGCACCGAGCACTGCCTACTCGCGTCGGCGCGCGGGGGCGGTGCGTACGTGGTCGATCTGTTCGTGCGCCCACCCGGCGGTGCCTCAGCCCACTACCCGCAGAACGTGGCGACTACGCCGGGACCGAACGGCGGGGCGCTGATCACAGCGATCACGGTCAGGACAGGGGAGTAGCCCGTGACGAATCCGGACGGTTCCGGTGCCCGAATTGTTGCCATCAATCCTCGAGAGGGGCAGTAAAGATATGCACATTCATTCACCGACTCTTCTGCGCGCGGCCGCGGCCGCATCTACGGCGCTGATGCTGGTCGCTATGGCAGGGACCGGCGCCGCAGGAGCGCAGCCTGCGACGTCGACTCCATCCTCACCGACGACCACGACCCCGGTTTCTGCGTCAGCAACAGATTCGGGATGCACACCGTTGCATCTGCTGTTGGTCAACGGGACCACCGATTCCTCACCGACTGCGCCGACTGATCAGGACGGTGGTTTCTTCTCTCAAGTCGCGATCCCGGCCCTGCTGGCGGCGAACGGCGACAACGGCAGCAAGAATGTGATCGATCGCTCGTACGTGAACTACTCGGCGAGTTTCGGTGGCAAACCTGGTGATCAGTCCACGGACACCTACGAGCAGTCCGTGCAGATGGGAATCACCAATGCTGCGGCGATGCTCACTGATTTGGCGAGCAAGTGCCCGGACACCCAGGTCTTCATCGGCGGGTACAGCCAGGGCGGACAAGTAGCCTCGGCGCTTGTCCGTGAGATCGGTGCCGGTGAGGGGCCTATCTCGGCGGACAGGTTCGCCGGCGCAGCATTGTTCTCGGACCCGACTCGCCCTGCAGGTGCGCCGGTCTTCGCGTCGTCGTCGCAGACAGCTCCTGCGGCCGCACCCGGAGCCAAGGGTGATTCGGTCGAATCGGTCGAGGTTTCTGCGATACAAACCCCGGCCGGTGGAGGTATCGCTCCGGAGACGACGGGGGAGAGGTCCTTCGGCCAGGTCGCGGATCGGGTTGCCTCGTTCTGCACGCCGGGTGATCTTGCCTGCGATACCCCTGCCGACGCCCCGTTGGCGCGCATGGTGGCCAATATCGCCGGTCAGTCCAACATGAACACGCAGGACCCGGTGGCGATCTTGACCAGTGTGGGTGCCGCGTTAGGACAGTCGGTGATCTACACCGGGGCCTCTGTCGTCAACGACAACATCAACTTCGATTCCAAGGCAGGCGTTTTCACTGTCAAGGACTCGGGCACCACGGTCCTCAATCGAATGGTCGCCTACAGTGATCCGTCCAAGCGGGCGGACGGCATCAGCGAAGCGGTGTCGGCGGTGACGAAGATCGCCGGTATGGGCATCGCCGCGGCCGTCACCGTGGCCAAGGATGTCCTCACGCCGCAGTCCATCGCACAGATCGCGGCGGCCGGGGTGGCTGGGCCGCAGGCGGCGATCGGTGTGCTGGGTGCCAAGATCCTCACCGCGACCGTCAAGCTCGTCCCGCCGGCCACGGTCGACAAGGCCGTCACCCTCGCATTCAACGAGGTCAAGTCCGGCATCGCGGACAACAAGGGTCTGGCGAAGATGGCGACCGACACCGCCTACTGGGACACCATCGCCAAGCACGGAAGCTACACCACGGTCCCCGTGGGAACCGGTGGCCAGACCCCGGTGGAGTTGGTGACGGAATGGATCGTCGCGCTCGCCCACGATCTGACCGGTGACCAGGTCCGCCGTACCGGGTCGACGACACCCGATCAGTCCGGGCCACTGCTGGCAGCGATCGGACAGCAGAGCCGTTCGGCATCGGAAATCCTCGGAACCAGCGCCACTGCGGGTTCGACATCGTCGACGAGGCCGTCAACGACCTCCACCTCGCCGAGCAGCCTCGCAACCAGTTCGCCGAGTTCCGCGACAGTCACCGCGACACCGACCCCAGCCGGAATCAACTGAGCCGCAGGTGAGGGGCACCCCCGGGTGTCCCTCTCCCCCGGCCAGTGGTTCGCGGTGGTGGTGGCACCCCCGTTGATGGAAGGACACGAAGATGGCTTCACCGCTCTCCCGTGAGGGTGATCCCGGCAACGACCCCGGCAGCGTGACCGGTCGGGTCGTCGTTCCCGCTGGACTGCGGATTCCACCAACCGAATCGAGGGCTCCGGTGTGGGATGCGGCGATCGCGACGACAACTCCCAGGCCGGCGTTCTGGCTTCTCGGCGCGCACGACACCGCCGCCGGTGTGGCGACGTTGACGCGTACCTGGGCACCTGCCGGTGACTCCCGGATGGGATGGCCGGCCGCGGATCGCTATCGCAGTGTGGTCGTCGTCGCCCGCACGCACCGTGAGGGATTGCAGAGTGCTCACGACCTGCTCTTGCAGTCAATCGCCGGATTGACCGGCGGCTGCGCCCTGCTGGGACTGGTCAGCGTGCCCGATGCCCCCGGAAAGCTGCCCGCCACGCTGCGCCGCCAGCTCGACGTCGTCGAATCGGCGGCCCCGCGGGTCTGGCGCCTGCCGTACCTACCGCACTACCGCACCTTGACCTACAAGCAGATGCCGGTGTGGTCACCGAACGATCCCGCACCGCCGCCAGGTTCGAAGCTGCGGCGCGCAGACCCGACCGAATACCCGGACCCCAAACTCGTCGAGGTCGGGGCGGAGATATTCGACGCCGCCCGCCTCGCTGCGACCCGTCAAGCCCCCTGAAATTTTCACCCCTTTCAAGTTCACCCCTCTCCGAAAGAAAGGCACTCTCATGGTTGCAGTCCTCAGTTCCGTACAGGTCGGGTATCACGCTGCCAGCGTTGATGTTTTGGCACAAATCGGCACCGAGCCCCCGCAGCCGCCGCCCGGCGTCGACAAGTTCCTCATGCTGCTCTCCTGGGTCAAATGGGGTGGCGTCGTCCTCGCGATCGCCGGCCTGGTCATCGGCGGGGTGATGCTCGCTATGGAGCGCAGCGGCGCCCGCGACGGCGACGGCAAAAGCAAGATCGTCGGCGCGATGATCGGCGCGGTCGTCATCGGTCTCGCCCCTGCCGTCATCAATCAACTCGCCAGCTGACCGTGATGAGCACAGCGGTGCTGATCGGCCAGCCTCCTGCCGATCGGCAACGGCTCCCCACCGAAGCGTGGGAGCCGTTGATGCTGGTGGTGCGGTATGTGAGCTGGATCGGCATCGTCGCGTGCATCGCGGCCCTCGTCACCTTCGGTGCGATGCTCGCCTACCAGCGTGTGACCACCAGCCAAATCCTCGAAGACAAAACCCTGTTCCGGATCTGCGGCTGCGCGGTCCTCGTCGGCTCTGCCGCCGCCATCGCCAATCGACTCATCGTCTGAGAAGAGAAGAGAAAACCATGCGCACTATCGGTCGCCGCTCGGTTGCCGCGCTCGTCCTGGCGGCGACCGTGCTCGCCGCCTCTGCGGGATGTGGATCGGACCCGGATACGTCCGACCCCGTCGTGCCGCCGGTGGACACCACCACCGCGCCGGCCCATCTGAGCTGGGAAAACTACAACGGTGTTCGGCTGCCTCGCTCACCGGAGGACGGCCCGAAGACCACCTCCACGATTCCCTCCGGCTACTCCAATACCCCGCAAGGCGCTGCCCTGGCCGCGATCCGCGGACAGGCGTACCTGGCGCTCACCCCGGATACGAGCTGGGGACAGATGGTCTCGGTTGTCACCGCCCCTGGCCCTGGCCGCGACGAATTCGCGGCGAACCGGGCGCTGGTCTCGGTCACCGGCCCGGTCCCAGCCGCGCAGGCACCGAAGTTCATCGCCTTCAAGGTCACCGAGTACACGCCCGGTGATTCCGCCGCCGCCGCTGTCGACGTCGTGCAGGAAATCGGTTCCCCGCCGGCCCGCTTTGTGTACCCGGTCGCCTTGCAGTGGATCGGGGACTGGCGGCTGGTCCTTCCCACGGCCGCAGAGAACGTCGATGCCCGCGAGGCCCACAGCCTCGACGGCTACACCCTCATCGAGGAGAAGAGCTGATGAACGCCAAACAGAAATGGATGATCGGCGGGGCGTTCGCTCTGGTCGTCGTACTCGTCGCGGCCGCGTTCGCCTGGTTCGCCGGCAGTGACGCCACCGAATCCACACCACCGGTAGCCGCCCCGCGGAGCCCCGAGCCTTCAGCGCAGGGCAACAACGGGGCAACCGGATTCGGGGACCCCACCACCGATCTGGCCGGTCGGAAAGTGATGATTCCGAACAATCCTGCGGGAATGATCCTTCCGCAGCGCGACCCCGGGCCGCGCACTGAGTGCTCGACAGATCAGCCCACCACTTCACCTGGTGGAGTGATGATTCAACGCACCTTCAATGTCGCGACCTTGTTCTCCGAAACCGATGGCCCGACGACATTGGACGGAAACGTGATCTCCGGATACTCGAGGACTCCGCAGGGTGCGGCGCTGGCGGGGTGGAACGTGATCGCACGCTCGTACGTCGGCGGACAGGTGAGCGTCGATTCGATTCGTCAGATGAGTGTCCCGAGCCCGGAACTCGACGCGCTGCTCGACAATCCCGATCGCGAGGGCGCCGACCCGAAGAACCTCCAATCGTTGCAGGCCCCGGATGCGTTCCGGGTACTGAGCTGTGACCCGGACTTCGTCTCGGTCGAGTGGGGCATGAAGCGCACCGTCGACGAGAACGGTGCCTTGCCTTCCCCGATCTGGAAGGGCATCCGAACGAACCTGCTCTGGCGCGATGGGGACTGGCGAGCACAGTTCAACCGCGAGTCGATCTCCGCCGGTCAGACCTATTCCGGGTTGGACGGCACCTGGACCCGGTGGTCACTGTGAAGCGGATCGTCGCGGCAGTTGCTGCGTTGCTGTTCTTCTCGTTGAGCAGCGTCGGTGTCGCTGCGGCCCAGGACCGGCCGAGCGTTCCCCCTCCATCGGAAGGCCCGACACTGAACTTGCCGGACGACACCGGAGCGCAGGGCAACGAGTTCCAACAAGCGCGGCGGGAGTGCCTGGAAGAGGACCACATGGGTGGACCCTCAGGATGGCTCGACGACGCTACCGGGGGCCTGTTGAGCGAGGCGTTCTGCCTGGACAAGGCATCGACGGATCATCCGGGTGCCGCGTTCTCCACCGCATTGTCCTCGGCCGCATCGACCTTCTGGGACGACCCGGTGGGCAAGTTCGCCAAAGCGGTGATGGAAGGCAACATCGCCGCATTCTCCACGGTCATGACCTTTTGGATGTCCGTCCCGATTCCCGGGCTGACCGGTGGTGATGCGATGACCGGTATCCGGAACATCACCTGGGAGATCCAACTGGTGGCGTTCGTCGTCGGCATGATCGTCGCGGCCGCGAAGTTGGCGATCGCCCGGCAGCAGGCCGTCGCGGAGGGTGCGGACGAAACCGCGAAAATGCTGACTCGGACCATCTTCGCGGCCGGTCTGCTCCCCACGCTCGTCATCATCTTTCATCTCACCGGTGACGTGTTCTCCACCTGGGTCCTTCAGCAGGCATCGGGCGGAGACCTGGGTGCCAAGGTCACGGCCATTGCGTGGATCGACGAGAAGACGGGTCTGGGACCAGTTCTGGCCCTGGTGCTCACTGGTCTCGGGTTACTCGGGTCCGTCTCGCAATTGATCGCATTGCTCGTCCGTGAGGCTGTGCTGGCGATTGTTGTCGGTTTGGCTCCGGTAGCGGCGGCGCAGTCGGCGACCGGAACGGGCCGTCAGAGTTGGGCAACGATGATGGGCTTCGTCGTCGCGGCGTTGCTGTTCAAGCCGGTCGCGTCGCTGTTCTACGTGTTCGCCTTCTGGGCTTCGTCATCGAACGTCGCCTCCGCTGCGGTGATCGGCTCGGTTCTGCTGGCAGTGGCAGGTTTGTCGCTGCCCTCGCTCATGGCGGCTGTTGGACCTGTCGGCGCAGGTGGTGGCGGCGGAGCGCAGCAGGCCGCGGCGATGGCCGGTGCAACCGGCGCGGTGCTCGGCAGTGCGGCCGCACTGGGGACCCGGGGCGGATCCGGTGGTGTTCGCGCTGGGGGAGCCGGCGGCGGATCGACCGGCGGTGGCGGCGGTAAGGGTTCTCCCGCCTCCGGTGCGGCGTCGTCGTACGGCGGCCGATTCAGTAGCGGGAAGTCGTCCGGTGGTGCGCCGGGTGCTCGCAGCTCCGCAGCAGCGGCAGGTCGTTCCCTCGGCCGCGTGGGTTCCGGTGTCGCCGGAGCTGTCGGCGCCGGCACACGAACGGCCGCGTCCGCGGCGGGAGCGCTCGGCCGCGGCGCTGCGGTTGCCGGTCAAGCGGCGAGCCAAGGCGCGGCAGCAGCGGCGAACATCGCTGGCGGCGCTGTCGGCAATTACCACGGTCACATTCCGAGATAAGGGTTCTTTCACCCTGTTTCGCCGATCCTTCTCCTTTTCCTTCTCAGAAAGCGAGTTCTGATGAGTACCGAGGCCTCTGCCCGATCGTCGCTGGCAACCCGAATCGATTCCCTGTCCGCAGCCTTGATGAGCGCAAAATATTCCTCGGTGGGCGGGTTCATCCGGGAGATGTGGTGGACCCTTCGCCCCGTCGTCTTGTTCGCCGCTCACGTGGCCCTCCTGACGTTCGTGCTCGGGTTTTCTCGGTGGGCCGCCCTCGGCACGGTCCGCGGCGACATCTCCGAGGCCGGTACGTCGCATCCGACGCTGCTGAGCATCGTCGATGCCTGCGACGCCGTGATGCGGGCGGCGGAAGCGATCGGGTCGAGCAGCGTGGCGGCAAGCTCCGCATTGTGGACCGCATGGATCGCCGCACTACTGGCGGCCGTCTTCACTGCGGTGTCGATCCGCCTCTCGCAGCGGCAGGATATGACCGTCACAAGCTCGTTGGCCCGACCCCCACGCCGCCTGGTTCGGGAGGTGTTCGCGGTATTGCTGGCGTGCGCGATTCTGGCGCAGCTTGCCGGCGAACCCAGTCATCTGGTTGCCGTGCCCGTGTGGGAATCGGCAGTGGTCATCGCGTTTCTGATGTGGACAACGGTGTACGCCGAGCGCCGCTGGATGGTTCCTCCGAAGCGGTACACGCGCTTGACGGAGCTGCCGGTCGGGACACCGATCACGATCGGTCGGGACGCTCGCGCACTCGACCCGCTTGCCGATCGGGTGGTCGGTGCAGCAACTGGCACCACGGATACGACCCGATGAGCGCCGTGGCCGAGCGGACGAATGAACGTCCGCTGTACGGGTCGGGCTCGGTTCCCCGTCGCACGGGCATTTTCGGTTTGTCGATTTGGGCGACCTCGTTCGCCGCCGTCGGCTTCCTGACCTCCCTGATTGTGGGCGTGAGCTCAGGAGATGTTCTCAAAGGTTTCATCCTGGCCGCGGTGTTCGCGGTAGTGATCGCCCCCTTGGTGATCCGGTGGGGTCACCGCTCTATGTACGAGGTGATGCAGTTGAAGATTCAGTGGTGGAAGCGTGCGGCAACGGGGTCGACCGTGTACCGGTCCGGTCCGCATTCGCGGATTCCGGGGGGCCGCTTCCGCCTTCCCGGCCTGCTGGCATCGACGACGCTGCACGTCGGCGTCGACCGGTTGGGAAACCCGTTCGGGATGATCTACCGGCGCCGCGGTGCCGAGTACACGGTGGTCCTCGAATGCTGGCCCGGCGGCGACGAAGCGTTGACGACGCCGGAAAAGGACTTGATGACCGCCGACTGGGGCGCCTATCTCGCCGGTCTGGGCCTGCCCGGTGACATCGTCGCGGCGGTGGCGATCGTCGAATCGATTCCGGCCACGGGATACCGGTTGGGCCTCGAGGTCGAGCAGTCCATCAAGCAGTCCCGCTCGGAGATCGCATCGCGGATTCAGCGCGAAGCCGCCGTGGAGTTCCCCTCGGGTAGGTCTCAGACGTTGTGCCGTTTGGCGATCACGTTCAAGGCGACGACGCGCGAACGCCGCACCGAGCCGGAGGAAATGGCGGCCGAGCTGGCGCGGCGCCTGCCCGCCGCGTACGAGGACATGCTCAATGCCGGTGTCGAAGCCTCGCCGATGTCTGCTGAGCAGATCGTCGCGTTCGTGCACCGCAGCTACAACCCGTCCGCGGAGCGCGAGCTCGAGGAACTCGAGATCCTGGACGAGTCTCACGGTATCGATTGGGAGGATGCCGGTCCGGCTGCGGCCGTGACGAAGTGGGATTACTACCGGCACAACGGTGTCGTTTCGGTCGTGTACGAGATGAAGGCGCCGCCGGAGTCGGTGTTCACCGACGAGGTCCTCAAGCCGCTGTTGCGGCCGCACGACGACTTGGATCGTAAGCGTTTGGCGCTCATCTACCGCCCCTTCTCGGCTGGGGATGCAACCAAGCAGGTCAACCGTGATCACAAGGATGCCCGCGCCGCGGTGAATCAGAAGTCGGGTCTGGTGTCGGCGGCGGCGGAAATGCGGGTGGAGACCACCGAGCAGGCCCGCCAGGAACAGGTCCGCGGTGCCGGTCTGGTGCGTTACTCAGCGCTGATGACGATCACCTGCGCCACCGGGTCGGAGGTACCGAATGCGTCGTCGATCCTCGAATCCTTGTCCGCCCGCGCGATGTTGAAGCTGGTTCGCGCCTACGGAATGCAAGATGCCGCGTTCGCGGCAGGACTCGGTGTCGGGGTGTTGCTGGGTGAGCACACGACCACCTCGAAGATCGCCCGCAACGGCTGAAGGAAGAGGATTCGACATGCAGTGGAAGACCGTGGACGCCGTCACCGACGACGACCCCGAAAACATCATCGGCAAGTGGGAGTTCGCCGAGCTCGAGGCCCTGGCCGAAGCGATCGACAACGGTGCGGCCTCCGCGCCGTTCCCGCTCTCACCCAAGGCTCGTGCTCTCAAGAAGTGGCGCAAGGTCAACGAGGAGAGAGACGACGCCGACGAGCAGACTCCCGACCCGTCCTGGCGGCGTGCGTTCAGGGCTCTGCCTCGGCGCGGGTTCCGGGACAGCTACATTCACAGTGACGGCGGCGGCGCGATGGAGACCGTGCTCGCCCCGGTCGAATACCAGGTGTCGACGATGCACGCCTGTGGTCTCAATCCGTGGATGATCGGTGCCACGGCCCCTACGCTCGGCACTCCGATCGGGATGCATCAGATCACCGGCGATTCCGCCTCATGCGATGTGCTGACCTGGTTCGCCGAGGGGTTGATCACGAACCCGTCTGCGTTCGTGCTCTCCCTGCCAGGTCTGGGTAAGTCCTCGTTCATCCGCAAGATGTTTCACGGTGCCGTGGCCCGCAATCAGTGCCCGATCGTCGCCGGCGACATGAAGGGCGAGTACGTCGGCGCTACCCAGGCGATGGGTGGTCAGGTCATCACGCTCGGGCACGGCAAGGGCCATCTCAATCCGCTCTCGGCCGGGGCGATGGGCGCCGTTCTCCCACGGCTCGAGCAGCACCTCACGCGACTGCGCATCGCGGAGCAGAGCGCCGCTGCCACCGGGCAGCCGCTGTCGGCAATCGACCCGTTCACGGGCCGGGAGCGGGTGAGCGCCGAGCACATCGAGTCGCTGATCGAGGAAACCAAGCTGGTCGTGCATTCGCGCCAGTTGCAGATGATCACCGCGCTGATCGAACTGATTCGTCAGGAGTCGATCAAGGACTTCGAAAGCTCACTGCTCTCGCGGGCATTGCGGGAGTTGCGCGACGGCGGCGAGTTCTCGTTCGTCGATCCGCCTCTGGTCAAGGATTTGTCGAAGGCGATCATCGCGGGGTCGCCGCGTCTTCGTAAGGTCGTCTTCGCCCAGTCCGAACAGCACTACATCGAGATCATCACCCGGTTGGTGCAGTCCCTCGAGGCGCTGCTCGACGGGCCGCTCGGCGACATCTTCGCCGATCACACCAGTGTTCGGCTCGACTTGGATTCGACGGCGATCTGCATCGATGTCTCCGCTATCAGTCGCGGTGACAAGAAGCTCAAGGCAGCGGTCATGCTCAGCTGCTGGTCCGATGCCTACGGGTCGATGGAGGCAGCACATCTGCTCGCCGACGCCGGCCTCGAACCACAGAAATATTTCCTCGCCATCTTAGACGAACTCTGGCAGGTGCTCGGCGCCGGCGCGGGCATGGTCAACCGCATCGACGAACTCACCCGACTCAACCGCAGCGACGGAACGGGCCTGCTGCAGATCACGCACACCGGCCGTGACCTCGAAACGCTGCCCACCGAGGTCGACGTCAAGATCGCCAAGGGCTTCATCGAGCGTTCCGGAATGGTCATCTGCGGTGGGTTGCCGTCCGGTGAGCTCGACCGACTCTCCGACGTCCTCGAATTCACCACGGCTGAGCGTTCGATGATCACCTCCTGGTCTCGCGGCGCACCGATGCGCCGAACCAGGCGTGGTCCGCGCCGCAACCCTCCTGGCCTGGGCAAATTCATGATCAAGATCTCCAAGGACAACGTGCCGGGCATACCCGTGCAGACGGTGTTCACCCAGACTGAAATCGAGTTGAAGTTGCACGACACCAACTCCCGCTTCACCGAACTGTTCGAACTCGAGGGAGTGGCGTGAGCAGCCGGTACGGGGACGAGACCCGCGCCTGGGCGGAGAAGACGTTCGCCGAAACCCGCCATCAGTACAACTCCCGCCTCGAATGCTGCCAAGCGATCGCGAAAGTTCTCGGCGCACACGTCAACACGGTGTCGCGGTGGATCGGTGAGAGCTACGGACCCGCACGTCAGGCACCGCCGGAGGAAGTGACCGCGAAAATGCGGGCCCTGGAAGAAGAAGTGCAGCGGCTACGCCGACAGAACCACGATCTCGCCTCCAGCCGTGGCATCGCCGGCAGAACCCTCGGGCTGGCGTGAAAAAGGGACTCGCTGCGGCACTGGTATTGATCCTGCCGCTCCTCGTGGTGATCTTCGTCGTGACCTCGGAGGAACCGACGTCGACGGACTGCGTCCCCACAGGCGGTGCACCGGGATCGTCGGTGGCGCAGGGAGTCCCTGCGGGGTCGATGTCAAAGCCGATGCGTTCGGTGGACGCTCACCTGACCTCCGGATGGCGCACACCGGACCGGCCTGATCACCACGGCATCGACCTGGCGGGCGCGGTCGGTGCACCGATCTTCTCGCTCGCCGACGGGGTCGTCGCCGCCGCAGGTGCCGCGACGGGATTCGGCCAGTGGATCGTGATCGATCACCAGATGGACGGAAAGATGTTCTCGACCGTCTACGGGCATATGAACGACGACGGCGTCCTCGTCGGGGCGGGGGACCAGGTCAAGGCTGGTCAGCACATCGCCAACGAAGGCTACAACGGGGAAGTGTCCCCTCCCGGCCCCGGCGGGGCTCACCTGCATTTCGAGGTGTGGGAAGGCGGCAGACTCACCGGCGGCCACGACGTGGACCCGATGCCGTACTACCAAGCCGCCGCCGAACCCGGCACCGCAGGCCCCGCCCCCACCGCGCCGACGTCCCCGGGTCCGTCGACTCCATCCACGCCTCCGGGGGCAGAAATGGCGGCGCTGCCGACCACTGTCGGATCCGAAGAGCATTGGCAGATCGACACCGTCCGTGTCGCCCGGGCCGTGCACGCGAAGTTCCCGCAGCTGACGGCGATCGGCGGATGGCGCCCGGTCGACTCCTTTCCTGACCATCCGTCCGGTCGCGGCGCCGACATCATGATCGACAACTACTCCAGCGGCGAGGGCCGCAAGCTCGGCGACGCGGTCAAGGACTACCTCTGGGCCCATCGCGAGTACTTCCAGATCGAGTACATGATCTGGCGTCAGGAATACATTCCATCCGACGGCACCCCGAACCTCATGGCGGACCGGGGCAGCCCCACACAGAATCACTTCGATCACGTTCACGTGACCACGGTCGGACACGGCATGCCCACCGCCGGTCAAAGCTACGGGCCTGCCCCCGACGTGGATGGCTCCACAGCCCCGAAGGCTGCGGGAGACTGCACGATCGGCGGCGCCGATCTGGGCGACGCAGATCTCGCGGCGGGCACGGTGCCGCCGGAGTTCGAGAAATGGCTGGTCATCAGCGCGCAGCAGTGCCGGGAGATCACCCCACCGCTGCTGGCTGGTCAGCTCGAGCAGGAATCGAACTTCAAACCAGGTCAGATCAGCCCGGCCGGTGCCGCCGGTTACACCCAGTTCATGCCCGAAACCTGGAATGCCTTCGGGTATCCGGTCGACGAGAACGGCAACCGGAGCGGGCCAGCCGGCGCGGGGGATCCCAACGACATCGCCGATGCGGTGATGGCCCAGGGCGCCTACGACTGCTACGTCGCCGACTACCTACGGCCCTTGCACGGAAGTGGGCAGGTCACGGGAGATCCGATCGACACCATGCTCGCCGGCTACAACGCCGGGCCCGGTGCGGTCGAGCAGTACGGCGGGATTCCCCCGTACGCCGAAACCCAGGCGTATGTCGTCGACATCAGAGAACGCATGACCCGCTACGACGCCGCCCTCGCGGGCAAGAACTAGGAGAACAGCGATGAGAGAGAACAAGGGCATGACGATCGTCATCGGTGTCGTGGTGGCCCTCGTGTTGATCGTCGGAGTGGTGTTCGCGGTCCGTCAGAGCGTCGGCAACGATGCCGGCCCCGCAGCCGCGGAAGGCCACGACTCCAACCACCACCATGAGGACCCGCTGTCCCCGGAACACGCGGATCCGCAGACCGTGTCCACCAACGCCATGTCGATGATCTTCTCCTGGCAACCGGCCCGAGACCGGTCCGGATGGGAGGCGCTGAACCGCGCCGGACAAGCGGATCTGCTGACCGGCGTGCTCGCGGAAGCCGCCACCACCGAACCGACCCCGCTTCCGAGGCCGGCGGCCGAGTGGGCGGCGTGGTCACGTAGCGGGGACACCCTCACCGCCGCGGCGACGGCGGAATCGGCGCCCGGGGTCAACGGCACGACCGCCACGGTCGACGTCCGGATCCGGCAAGTCGTGCTTCACCCGGACGGCGGATCGACGCCGTACAAGACCTCGGGCGCGGAGGTGACCCTCGAGAAGGATGCTTCCGGGACCTGGCGGGCCGCGAACTACCGGATCGAAGAAACCGGATGACGAATGCCGCTGTAGCTGCCACGTATTCACCCACTTGCCCTCGATGCACACAGGAAGTGACTCATGGCTGAGAAACTGCACACCCGCGATCCCCACAAGTCGGATCTCGGCATCTACCTCGTCGGCGGTCTCGTCGGGGTCGCGGTCTCCGCGGTCTCGGTGATCGGGATCTCGGTGCGGGTGGGATCGTCCTGGGCCGGTACCGACCAGCAGGTGCCGGGAAATCCGATCGACGCCGGGTTTGCCGTGATGAACGGCAAACTGATCTGGCCGGTGCAGGCAACCGTGATCGCCGCCGCCGTGGCGGTGGTCGTGTTCGTTGTCATCGGCGTGTGCTCGTGGTGGTGGGCGGACCATAGGTCCAAGCGCCGCAGCAAGACGCCGGTCGGGTTGGCGACGTTGAAAGACCTGCGGGTCGCCAAGCTCGACGAAGCCTCGGCGCGTAAGGAGGGCCGGTTCCTGCGCCCCTCACTCGAGGGCATCTCGGACAAGGACATCGAGACCGCGGAGTTGGCGTTGCGCCTGGGTTTCCTGCACAACTCCAAGCACCCGGTGTGGGTGTCGACGAAGGACGCGATCTACGTCGAGGGTGCAGCACAGCAGGGTAAGTCGTCCCGTTTGGCGGTTCCGATGGTGCTCTCGGCTCCCGGTGGTTGCCTGATCACGTCGACGAAGGTCGACGTCTTGCATCAGACCTGGCTGCCGCGGTTTTTGCGCGGTGAGGTCGTCGTGTTCGATCCGGAGGACATTTCCGGGTGGCCGGATCGGATCACATGGTCGGTGATCGCCGGGTGTGAGGACGCGGACGTGGCGATCCGCCGCGCTGCCGCTTTGGTGGCGGCGAAGCCGAAGACCGCGAAGTCGAGCGGGGACGGGGACTTCTTCGATCAGAAGGCAGCGACCCTGCTGCGGTGCTATTTGCACGCGGCCGCGCTCGGGGGCATGCGCCTCTCGGACGTGGTGCAGTGGTGCGAGTCCACGGACGCGGAGGATGCCCGGGCAATCCTCGACGAGCGTCATCCGGAGTGGGCGCGCACGCTCGCCGAGATCTTGGATGCGAAGTCGGAGAAGACGACGTCGAGCATTCTGATGGTGCTGACCTCGGTGATGGAGCCGTTGGCCTCGCCGTCGTTGCTGGCGGCGGTCGATTGCCCGGCCGCGGAGTCGTTCGACGTGCGGGACTTCGTCGATAAGGGGACCGGCACCATGTATGTGCTCTCCGAAGGCGGCAACGGGTCGGTGGCACCGTTCGCGGCCGCGCTGGCTGCGGAGGTGTTCTTCGTGGCGAACAAGCTCTCGCAACGCCGAGCCGGCCGCAAGCTGGACCCGTCGCTGCGTCTGGTCTTGGACGAACTCAATAACGTTGCGCCGATTCCGGAACTGCCCGCCAAGATGTCGGACTCGGGGGGCCGCGGAATTCAGTTGGTCGCGTTCACCCACAACTTCTCGCAGACCGAACGTCGGTGGGGCCGCGAAGGGGCGAAGGAACTCGCTGGTAGTGCCAATATTCGGCTGATTCTGCCCGGTCTGCTCGACACCGCGACGCTCAAGGAAGTCTCGACGCTGCTCGGGTCCATCGAAGAGTTCGTGCTCTCGGCGCCGACGCCGCGTGGGCGGGGAATGGGCGCTGCGCGGGGCGGAAGCCTGCACCGCCGCCAGGTGATGGAGGAATCGGCGATCCGCGAGCTCGAAGAGGGCACGGCGTTGATGATTCGCCGCAACAACAAAGCCGTCATGCTCGACCTTCCCGGTTTCTGGGAGGACCCCCAGATCAATGAGGTCGTCGCCGCGTCGGAAAGGCAGGCGGCCGTCGTTATCGAGCAGGGTTTCGTGTCCCCGTCCGCCCCGATCGAGGTCACCCCGATCAGCTGAACAATTTCTCGCTTGCCCATCGAATTCCCTAGCCGAAGAAGGAGTTGTGCTCATGGTTCAAGGTCGTCGCAGTAGCACGAAGTCACGCAGTTCGTCCTCGTCGTCACAGCAGTGGGACGAAGTCGGTAAAGCAGTCAAGGCCGGCGCGGACGAGCTGCGTGCGTTGACCACCCACTCACAGCTCTACCAGTGGGCGAAGGAACACAAGTTCGCGACCGCGTCGATGTTCCCGAAGTTCAAGACCGAGCTGAACAAGCGGCTCGACATCGATTACGACGAACTGCGGTCGATCGCACAGCGTGAACGCCTCGCACAGATCGAAGCAGCCGCCGTAGACGGTCCGTTGGTGGAACTGTGGGCGGCCGGTGACGACGAGGTCTCCTCGTATGCGGTGTGCGGGTCGGAGGGATTCGTGGCCTGGTACGGAGAGTTCTTCGCCGGCGACAAGATCCGCAAGGAAGGCGATCAGAACTCGGCGGACCTCTCGGCCGCCGGCAAAGCGGTGTTCCTGGCAGGCAAGGTCCGCGAAGAACTCGAGGTCGACGCACTGACCGTGCGGATTCACGTTCTCAATCATCACGTTCGCAGTGAGGACCTCATGCGGGCAGCTCTCGGCGCGGGAGTGGTGGTGGAGATCGACGTCGACGACGACACCACCGCGTTGGACTGGTGCCGCGAACTGGGATCGAAGTCCTGGCGGGAAACGAAGCTCGAACGCCTCCTCGCCCGCGACACCGGCGAAGACACCGGTCACGGCGAGACGGACACGGTCGACGACAACGACGAGACCATCGAGTAAGAGTACGGATATTGTTGCGGCACAGGACGATGCCCGTACACGCCAGGTCGGCGTGCACGGGCCACCCTGCAACGGAAAGTGAGTCGAGACGGTGGATGACGAATTCGACGACGAGCAGCTCGAGGACGATGTCCCTACGCGGGTGTACCGGTGGGCCGATCTCGACGGGGAGCAGGCGGCGGAGCTGTGGGCGGAGCTGATCGCGTGGGTGGGGTGGTTCCGGCGCCGGTATGCCGTGGCCGGCTCGGATGCGGTGATTCCGCCGTGCTGGTTCCGCCATCCTGTGGCGGTCGAGGAGTTGACGGCGCTGATGGTCGCGCACCAGAGCGCCTACACCCTCGACGAGCCGGGATCGGAGCTTGCAGCGTTCCATGTGCAGTGGCTCTGGCCGACGTTGCGCGATCTCGCGGTCCGGGCCGGATACAAGCGGTGCTCGGACTCGAAGTGCTCGTTCAACGCGCCGGAAGTGGTCGATGACCTGGACGGTTTGGGGGAGTGGGTTAGCGACGACATTGCCGCCCGGCGATGACGTCTGCGCCCCGGAAAGTGCCGTTGAGCTGCATTTATAGGCATTTTCCTGTAAGGTGATGGAAGCGATCGAACGTATCGCACGGGGAGGGCTGGGCCGCATGACCACTGCACACAAGGTCACCACACGCACCGCATCACGCGGTGTCGAAGAGTCGGTGCAGTTCGCGGTCGCGGGTGTTCGTCTTGCCGGCGGCACCGTCACCGAAGCCGACAAGGCGGCTGCGCGCCGCGTTGCTCGTGGTGTGAGCACTACGGAGCAAGAGCTGGCGGCGTTGCGCCAGGAACTCGAGCTCTAATCGTCCGTTGCCTGCGAAAACTTCACAGTTCCGTTCCTGGGATGACTACTTCATCCCAGGAACGACTGTTTTACGGAACAAGCTGGTCAGCGCTGCGCACCCGTACGGGACGCCGGACGCGGAGAAACTGCGTCGATACGAGGAACAGGCTTCGTTGCTCCGTATGACCGAACTGAACAGGACCCCGATCGAGGGGAAATTCGACTACGACCACTTCAAGGCCATCCATCGGAAATTGTTCCAGGATGTGTACGAATGGGCTGGTCAGGAACGTGTTGGACCGGATCAGCCGATGGTGAAGAGCGGCCCGGATGTCGTACATTTCGCGCCGGGGGATCCGAACGCGCCGATTGTGAATTACGGCTACTACCCAGGCGTGGGTGAGCAGATCCGCGAAGCAGCAGAAAGGCAGTTCCGGAAGCTGGCTGCCGAGAACCTGTTGCGCGGCCGCGGCCGCGCAGAGTTCGTTGCCGGCCTCGCCGATCACTGGGGCGAAATCAATACCATCCACAGTTTCCGGGAAGGGAACACCCGGACACAGTTCGTGTTCTTCTCCGAACTGTCCCGTCAGGCCGGATACGAACTCGACGTCACGCAGTTCGCCGAGCACGCACCCCTACGGACCGAATTCGTGTGGGCGCGCTTCTACAACCAAGCCACCACGAAGACGGATCGTCTCAAAGCCGTGCTGGACCAGGCGCTCACCGAAATCGTCCCTCCCGCGCGGTCACTGGGTGATGCGCCGCCGACCGCGTTGGAACGCTTGGCACGCAAGCGCTTGCGTAGGGGTTCGGAGAACGAACTCGAAACGTGACGGTCCCGAAGTCACAGGGCAACGTCGGCAACGATGGCGGCGAGGCCACCGACACCCCAGTCGGCGGTGCCCGGACTGTCCCGGCGACCCAGGACGAGCATCGTGGCAGCGGCGGCGGCTACGGCGAGTATTCGTCCGTCCGACTCCACGGCGGTCGCGCTGACCTGCGCCGGCATCCGAGGGCGGGGTCGTACCGGATTCCGGCGTCGAACCGGGCGTCGCCTCGCTAGTGTGGTGCTCATGGCGGCGCTCGGTGAACTTCTGGCCGGGTGTGATCGCGAGCCGGGTCGGCGGAGACTGGAATTCGAGCGTATCTGCCAGTGGTATCTGACCCGTGATCCGGTCTACGCGTTGGCGCTTCGCCGGGTGTGGCTGTGGTCGCAGTGGCCTGGCCGGTGGGGTGACGATGCCGGTATCGGTCTCGTCGCCGAGGACCGTCGCGGACAGCTGTGGGCGATCGGGGTGAAAGCGTGCAGCGACGCCGCCTGGGTCACCCACCGTGACGTGGCGAATTTCCTGGCGGCGTCGGATCGGGCGGAGTTCTCCTTTCGTCTGTTCATCGCCCCGACCAACCTGATCGGGCGGGCGGCCCGGCACTCGATCGCGACCGAGCGCAGGCCGGCGGGTCTAGTGCTCCTCGATGACCTCGACGCCGCGGTGCAGTGGCCCGCCGACCCCGCGGAGCTGCGGGCCCGGCGGCCGGCACCGACCAGGCCGCGCCGTCATCACCGGGACGCGGTCGAGGCGGTGGTGCAGGGCTTCGCGCGGGCCGACCGGGGTCAGCTGATGATGGCCCACGGGACCGGAAAAACTCTGACGGCGTTGCTGATCCGCGACACACTCGCCGTCGAACGCACACTGGTGCTGGTGCCGACGCTGTCGTTGCTGGCCCGAACGATGCGCACCTGGGCCGCCGACACCACCGTGGGATTCGACGTCCTTGCCGTGTGCGCGAACGGGACCGTCGCCGAACCGGCGGCGGTGCTGGCGAATACGAGTGATCTCGGCCTGCCGGTGACGACCGACCCAGGGCAGATCGCGGCGTTCCTGCGGCGGCGCTCCGGCCCACGGGTCGTGTTCGCCACCTACCGGTCCGCTCCGGCGATCGCCCGGGCGTTCCGGCTCGGTAAGGTGCCGGCCTTCGACCTGGCCATCGCCGACGACGCCCAGGACCGCGGACACGGCGGGGGCGCCACCCTGTTCGACCCCGGTGCCATCACCGCGCGCCGCCGACTGTTCCTGACCGCCCCCGGCGCCCGCGTGAGGCGGAACACACAGGAAACGCAGGAGGCCGACGCCCCGGCCTATGCCGCGGACGACCGGGAGGTGTTCGGCCCGGTGTTCCACCGCCTCGGCGTCGCCGAGGCGGTCGAGCGTGGTCTGCTCACCGACTACCGGGTGGTCGTCATCGTTGTCGATGGCGGCGCGGACCGTCACCGGCAGCGAAATCCATCCGTCGCCGCCGACGGCACCGAGGCCACCGACTCCCGCGTGCTGGCCGGTATCGGCGTGGCCCAGGCGATGCACCGCTACCACCTGCACCGCACCCTCACCGTTCACTCGGCCGTGGACCGTGCCCAGCAGTTCGCCCGCTGGTTCCCCGAGGTGATCGCGACGATGCCCACGCGGCCCACGGGTCGAGTGTGGTCCGACTACGCCTCGGGCGAAATGCCAGCCCGGAAGCTGCACATGCTCGGGCACCAACTCTGCGGCCTCGGCAACCGTGGGCGAGGACTGCTGGCTACCGCGCGGCCACTCGGCGTCGACGTACCGGCCGTGGACAGTGTGGCGTTCATCGACCCGTGCCAGTCGGCCGCCGACACCGCCGTGGCCGTCGGCCACGCGGTCCGCCCCGCCCCGGGCAAGACCATCGGCACGATCGTGCTGCCCGTCTTCCTCGACGCCGGTACCGAGTCCACCACCGCCCTAGAGGACTCGTCGTTCGAGTCGGTGTGGGACGTGCTCACGGTACTGCGCTCGATCGACGATCGACTCGCCGACCAACTCGATGAACTCCGACCCCTGCGGGGCCACGAAAGGCACCAGCCCCGGCTTCCTCCCCAGATCCGGCTGCACCTGCCGGCCACAATCGGCAGAACGTTCGCCCGCGCATTCACGGCGTACCTGCTCGAGCGCACCGCCGATGCCGCTCCGCTCGGCGGGTGGGTCGAGGGACAGGGTCCGCCGGACGGGAACGATGCACCCGGCCGCCGAACCCGACTCGCAGCGCTGTCCGGCAGCACAGCACAGGACCCGGTCGCCGACCCGTGGGAGGCCGGCTACCGGCACCTGCTGAACTACGCCGCCCACCACGGCGATGCCTGTATCCCGGTGTCTTACACCGTCGATGGTTACCGGCTCGGGGCGTGGGTCAATCGGCAACGCACCCAGTACACGCGAGGTGCCCTGGGCGCCGACCGCGCCGGCCGACTCGAGGCGGTGCCGGGCTGGACGTGGGACGCCCGGGCCGATCAGTGGCAGAACGGTTACCGCGAACTCCTCGAGTACGTCGACCACCAGGGGCATGCCCGGGTTCTGCCCTATGGCTCGCGACTGGGCAGCTGGGTCAGCCAGCAACGCCGTCACTACGCCCTAGGGATGTTGCGCGACGACCGGGCGCGGCGACTCGAGGCGGTGCCCGGGTGGACGTGGGATCCCGGCGCGGATCGGTGGGAGGAGGCATTCGGCCGACTGGCGGAGTACGCCGACCACCACGGTCACGCTCGTGTCCCGCAGTCCTACACGGTCGACGGTTGCCAGCTCGGTCACTGGGTCCACAAGCAGCGCCGCACGTTCGCACGCGGCGCCATGGATCCCGGCCGTGCCCGCCGGCTCGAGGCGGTACCCGGGTGGGCGTGGCATAGCGCCGGGGACCGATGGGAGGAGGTTTGGGAGGAGGGCTTTCGACGACTGGAAACGTACGTGGAAACGGTCGGTGACGCCCGCGTCCCCTATGCCTGCACCACGGGGAGCTACCGGCTGGGGGTGTGGGTCAGCATCCAACGCCGCCACCACGCCGATGGCCACTTGGATTCCCGCCGTGCCCGCCGACTCGAGGCGGTACCCGGGTGGGCGTGGGACCCCTTCGCGGATCAGTGGGAGCAGGGGTTCCGCCGGCTCGTGGACTATGCCGCCCACTTCGGCGACACCCGAGTCCCACGGTCGTACACCGTCGAGGACTACCGACTCGGCGCGTGGGTCACCAAGCAACGCACCAGACGCAAGGCCGGCGCTCTGGGCGCCGACCGCGCACGTCGACTACAGGCCCTGCCGGGCTGGACCTGGGCGGGGCACTAGAGATTCGAGCCTGGATTCAGGCGCTACCTGTTCACCGGTACGAGGATCAACTGATCCAGTGATGCCCTGCCGCGATCGTCTCTCCCCGAACGGAACATCCGTTCGGAGGTCCTTTGAGGGCCGGTCAGCGTTCGAGGTCGTGGCCGCGTTGCTTGTGCTGGTCGGCTTGTTCGCGTTGGCGGGCGAGCATCATGGCGCGGTTGTTGCGTTCCTTCGCCTTCGGCCCGGTGGTGTCCTTCTCGGCGGTCTGATCGCGCTGGGATATCTCGGCCGCAGCCTGCTCGGGGGTGAGGTCACGTCGGCGTTCTTGTTCGGCGGTGATCGCGGTGTCCTGCCCGGCGAGTTGCTGTTGCTGGGTGTCGATCCGTTCGAGGGCTTTGTCGGCCGTGTTGAGGGCCTGGCGGTCGTGTTCTTCGGCTTCGCGGAGCGCCGCGGGCAGTTGCTTGTCCGCTTCGGCAGCGGCGACGGCGACCTGGTCCCATTGGTGAGCGGGTGCGATCGCTGCGGCGTTGTTGCGGGCGGTTTTGAGCTGCTCGACTGCGGCTGCACGCTCGGCGGCGAGAGCGCCGAGCTTAGCTTCGAGTTCGGCTCGTTTGCTGCGGGCGAGGCGTCCGGTGCCGGCGAGTTCGGTGCGGGCGCTGTCGATTTCGGTGTCGACGCGGCGCACTGCTTCGGTGCGGGTTTCGATCGCCGCGCGGGCTTGGGCAAGTGCATGGGCGGGCGCGGTGATGCGGCTGTGTTCGCGGCGCACGTTCTCGGTGCGGCTGCGCGCGATCGCTGCTGCGCGGGTCGCAGCGGTGAGGGTGCGGAGCTGTTCGAGGTGGCCTTGTTTCGCGGCGATATGGCGGCGGGCGGCGACGAGTTTGGCTCCGCTGAGTGCGCGTAGGCCGGTGAGCTGGTGGGCCGCTGCGGTGCGCGGTTCCCGGGTCGCGGTGGGTTCGGTCTCGTGGTCGCGCTGCGCCGGTGCGGCGCGCGTTTTCCCGCGTCGGGTGATGGGTGCGGTCTCGACGGGCTCGGGTTGGGCGGCGGTGCGCGTCGTTTCCGGCGAGCGTTCCGGCCGCGGTGCAGGGGTGGGTGTGTCGAGGGTGTCGAGGTAGTCGCGTAGCTCGGTGGCGTAGGCGGCGAGGGCGCGGTCGGTGCGGCTGATCGGTTCCCGGGTGGCGGGCTGCGCAGCCGCGGTGGGGGCATTGTCGAGGGTGCGGATGCGTTCGAGCAGTGCGGTTCCGTAGCCGTCGAGGCGCTCGGGGCCTTGTTCGGTGATGGTGGCAACGAGGGTGTGGGGGTCGCGGCCGCCGTGGATCTCTGCGTCGGCGACGGCTGCTAGTAGTGGGGTCCACTGTCCGTCGTCGCGGATCGCGTCGACGACGTGAGCGGGGAGCGCCGATTCGAGCAGTGTCGCGGCGTCACCTTCGGCGATACGGGCAAGGGCAGCGTTGTAGGCGGCCTGCTGCGGGTGCGTGTACTCGAGGTCGACGGGGCGCAAGCCGTCGAAGTCTGTCGCGGTGACGGTGGGGGAGCTGCCGATCTGGTCGCGCATCCAGGCGGCGAATTCTCGCAGGGATCGATCACTGCCGCGGTGGGTCGGCGGGAGGATCGCCAGCTGGTCGTCGGCGAGTTCAGGTGTCGGCACGCTCTTGAGTCGGCCGAGCAGGGCACCGGGAACGTTTCCGACGGTGGCGAGTTCACGGTCGGTGGCCGCGGTGAGAATGGGGGCGATGTCCGCGCCGTGGGTGGCGAGTTCCCGCACCCGTGCGACGAGGGAATCGAAGCCGTCCTGCTTCTTCGCGGTGGCCAGGACGGTCGCCGGCAAGGTGCGGTCGAGCAGGTGCAGGGCGTAGTCGGTGCCCAGTTTGACGGCGGCCACGTCGTAATAGGTCTGGAAGCGGCCGGGGTCGCTGGCGCGGTCGAGTGCTTCGCGTAGTTGTTCGGTCGCGGAGATCTCCTCGCCGCGGCGATCGAGGATTTCGGCGAACACACCGCCCCGGGTGGAGACGGGGTCCGGTTGGTGGTCGAGGTCGCCTTCGGGCAGCTCGTCGGTGACGAGGTAGGCGTAGTTTCCGTGGCGGCCGCGGGTGAGGGCGACGTAGCCGGCTTCGCGGGTGACCGAGGCTCCGAGTAGTGAGCGGGCCACGTCGACTGTCATGCCCTGGGCGCGGTGAATTGTGTGCGCGTAGCCGAGTTCGGTGTGCTTGGCCAGGTACCAGTTCGGGAGGGTGACGGTACCGCCGTGGCGTTTGTGGACGGCGATGACGCCGTGCTCGGTGACTGCCTGCACGGTCCACAGGTCACCGTTCTCGATGCGGCGGCCGGGGCGGGTTCCACCCGCCGAGGTGATGCTGGTTTCGTTGCGGCGGGTGACGATGATGTCCCCGACGTAGGCGTGGTCGCCTGCCGCGAGAGCTGCGTGTGCCCCCTGCGTGACGGTGCCGTCGACCAGGTGGATCGCCTGTGCCGCTTGGTTGAGGGACTGCACGTCGGCGGTGGTCGGGGCGAGCATCACCGAAGTCGATCCGGCGGCGGTGTCGGCGAGATGATCGCGCAGGAGTGTGTCGAGCAGTTCGTCTCGGCTGCCCCCGAAGAGGCGGCCACGGTCCTCGTACCATCCGATGACGGAGTGCTCTCCCTTGCGCAGTGCGAGGGAGATTTCGCGTTCGTCGGAGTCGCTGAAGCGGACGACTTCTTCGAGTTCGGGTGCTCGGGTGTCGCGGGCGAGGAGGCCGAGTGCGCCGCCGGCGTTGACGGCGGACAGCTGCGCGGGGTCACCGATCAGTCGGACGACGGCACCGTGTTGGGCGGCGATCTGGACGAGGGTGTCGAGCTGGTGTGTCGATGCCATACCGGCTTCGTCGACGAGCAGCATCGTGCCGCGGCTGATCTGGACGTCGACGCCGTTGCGGGCGCGGGTGAGGATGTCGTCGATGGTGCGCCCGCGTACTCCGATGTCCTCTCCGAGCACGCTCGCCGCTGCTGCAGACGGTCCGAGCGCGATCACTTCGCGGCCCTGCGCCTGCCATGCGTCGGTGACCGCTTTCATGGCGGTGGTCTTGCCGGTTCCCGCGGGGCCGATACCGACGGCGAGCAGCGTTTCGGTGGTCGCGAGGTGACGTGCCAGGGCGATCTGTCCCTTGTTGAAGGGGCGGCCCTCGAGGTCTTCGCGGTAGGCGAGGGCGGTCTCGAATGCGGTGTCGGAGACGGTGAACACGGTCGGGGTGTGGGCGGCGTTCAGGAGTCGTTGCTCGGCGTCGAGCATTGCGTTGCTGGTGTAGCGGGCCTTCTGGTGATCGGTGAGAGTGGACTCACCGTTGGCGCGGGTCAGTGCCGTGGGCATCTCGTCGAGGGAGATGTCGACGAGGAGGGAGTCGCGGTGCAGGGCGCGGTTGACGACGATCTCGACGGCTGCGCTGGCTTGTTGCTCGGACGGGAACTTCACGCGCGCGAGCATGTCTTCGGCGACGGTGCGGACGTTCGCCTCGGTCCACGTACTGCGGTGCAGGGACACGCGTTCGACGACGGATGTGGCCATGTCGTCGGCGTCGAACTGGTTGACGTCGATGAACGGTTCGTCCTGTGAGAGGGCAGCCGCGAGGACGGTGTCGATGCCGCCGGGGCCGAGTATGTTCTCGGCCTGCTGACGCCATTCCTCGCGCATCGCGGCCAACGATTTGGGGGTTTGTTTGCCGGATCGGGTTTCCAGGGTGGCGCGTTGCACCAGGGATACCTGCACAACTTTCGACGGATTCTTGCCGTGTTCGGCGCGGTATTCGGCCATCAGTTCGTTGGCGCGTTCCATGATCTGTGGGCGGCGAGAGAATCCCTCGAGAAGCTCCTGGGGCATCCCGGCGATATCGCGGACGGGTTGCTTGTTCTCGCCGCGTGAGCGGTCCTCGAACGCGACGGGAAGTGCCCGGCTGATCTTGTCCGCAACGATGCGGTTGTAGCGGGCAGCGCCTGCGACGGCGATACGGTGCAGGGGTCTGGCGTCGAGGGACGACCAGTTTCCGTCGCTGCCGCGGACCTTGTTCGAGACGGCGCAGTGGGTGTGCAGGTTGGGGTCGCCGTTGCGATTGTCGAAGTGGTCGAACTGGGCGATGACCAGTCCGTGAGTGTCGACTTGCTCGACGCCGGCGGTACCGCGGCGGGTGAGCGCGGCTTCGGATTCGATCCACGCAATGGTCTCGTTGACCGCCTCTTTGTGGGCCTTCTCGATGGCGGTACGTACGTCGTCGTCGCCGAGTCCCCACAGGACCGAGACGCTTTTCGCTGGTGTGAACACGAGGTCGTATCCGGCGACGGGCTGGCGGATCTTCGACTCTTGGGCGGCCATGAAGCGGACGAGTTCACCTTTGGTCGCCGCTGATTCTCCGTGCTGCTGGTGGAAGTATTTCGCGGCGATCTGGAAGCGCATTGCGTCGCGTTCGTCGCGGGTCGGCGCCTTGCCGGTCTCTTTGCGGTGTGCGTCCAGGGCGGTATTCAGCTCGTTGACGAAGGGGACATCGTTCTTGAATCTCGGGAAGGCGCGACCAAGTTTCTGCGCTTCGAGCGCAGCGTGCGGGGCCATCCCCGCGGCGATGGCTTGATCGAAAAGTAGGTCGGCATTGGGGTGCAGTCCTTCGCCGAACAGGGCGCGCATCTGCTCTTCCGAGACCTGCCCGGACAAGCCGAGGTCGTCGATTCCTTTGCCCATCCAGAGGCCGGGTGGCGTGCCTTCGACGACGTAATAGTCGGCCAAGTTCTGGCCTCGACCGATCTCACGGTCACCGCTCGCGACTTGCCGGGTGAGGTAGGTATAGCCATCGCCGGCATGTAGCCGGTGCAGCGTCATCACGACGACATCACGCTCAAACCACGCCGCGGAACACGCCCTTCGGCACGCTGACGGAACGGTCGCGGGAGCCGACTGCGGTCATCTTTGACGCCACCCAAGTCCGCGCTACCGGCACCGCCGGAGAGCGACTCAAGCGTCATCATGAGATACAGCTTCCCCTAGGCCCACGGCAAGTGCAAATGGTGTGTACGGTTCGTCGGTTGAGATTTTGAGCTGAGGCACGAAGTAGAGCTGAGGCACGAAGTAGAGCTGAGGCACGAAGTAGAGCGTGTGCACCAGGAAGATTGAGACCAAGCGGTCTAGGATGATGCACATGACGTCTACCGCGAACAAAGTAAGCGCGAGAGAACGTGCTCGCTCCGTCACTTCCGCGCGCCTTGCTCGCGAGCAGGAACGCAACAAGCAGAACGAAGATGACCTCGCTGCGTTCTTCAAGGCGCAGGAGACCAGCGAGAAGGTTGAGTCGGATGCCGAGACGCGAATTGCGCGGATCCGCGACGAGACGAAGGCGAAGCTGGTTCAGTCGGAATCCACTCAAGCGCTGGCGCTGCTCGCATTGAAGAACCGTGGCGAGTCCGTGGCCGCGATTGCTGAGATGGCGGGACTGTCGAGCTCGGAGGTAAACCGGCTACTGAAGATAGCGCGTCAGAGCGCGGCCGCGGAGTTTGGCGACGGTCCGCGGCCACTGAAGGGCGCGAGCGGTGACACGCCTCCGACCACAGCCGCCACCGATCCGGAAGCATCACAGCCTTCGGAGCGCTCGTCCGATGAGACTCCGTCCGCAGTGGCATCCTGACCACCAGTTACGAATGATGCGATGTCGACCCGCACGCGATTGTCCCCAGTGGGGTGTCAGCGACCGATTGTGCGGTGCCTGAGATCGAGCGGAGCGGGCCAGGAATCTCGGGCATCCACATGAGGGATGTCGTTGTCCCCGATTGGGGGCAACCGCCCGCGCCGCAGTCGTGGAGTCCGGAAACGTTAGGTGCGGAGAAATGGAACCCTGATGCCTGAGCCCCTAACGCTTCCGGCGCCGGGTGACCCGGAGCTGGCGAGGTTCGAGAGTTTCGTTGTTCGTGGACCCAGGGCGACCGACTGCTGGTTGTGGCGGGGTGCCGTGGCTGACGATTCCTACGCGAGATTTTGGCTCATGCGTGGCGGGCGACAGCGGGTGGTTCGTCCGCACCGGTACGCCCTGTCCCTCGAGCTCGGGCGTCCCCTCACCGATGACGAGGTCGCGTTGCACGAAGTGTGTGACAACCCGATCTGCGTTCGGGCGTCCTCGCAAGCGTTAGGTCCTCCACATGTGGTGCTGGGAACGCAGGCACAGAATCTCGCCGGCATGGGCGCAAAGGGTCGTGGTGGCGGCCGCGGGCAGACATGGCGTTGGTACGGGCCGGACCGTTCAGCGCGGGTCGCTCGGTCGCGGGCGTTACGGGATGCGGTGCGTGACGGGTGGAACGACGATGCAGTACAGGCAGCGCTGCGAATGTCGGATGAACCAACACTGTTCTGACAGAACACCAACGATGAAAACCGATGATGGGGAGAGTGTGCAGTGGAGGAATCGCAGATCGAAACCCGGCTCCGGGCGTTGGTCGTGGACTCGGCCAACCCGAGCGGGGCGGACCTGACCGCCATCGTCGAGGGCACACCAATCGAGGACGTCCGGCCCGAAGCGCCGACGGTCGACCTGGTGTACCCGCCGGCAGAAACAAGTCGGCACTTCCGGTACTGACCCTCACGTCCGGCCGCGCCACAAGTAGCCGCGTGGGCTCTGTGTCGCGCAGTGGGTTGTCGGGCTCGATGCCCGTCAACCCACCACAGGGGTCGGGACCCGCGCGACCACAACGACGCACGCACCGGTGCCCTGCCTCTTCGCGGTGAAGGGGCAGGGCACCGGTGAGTGTTGTGTGTCAGTCGATGTCGACACCAAGCTCTTGTGCCTTGGCCACGCCGATGTCGATGAGTTCGGAAAGGTGAACGGGGTTCAGCCCGTGCCGGATGCTGTGCTCGAGCAGTCGCAGCAACTTCATTCCCAGCTCGTGGCCACCGGCGGCGGAGTCGGCGCGCTCGCAGGCTATGCGGGCCTCGACGCCGTGTCCGGCCATGTAGGCGAAGAGTCCGGCGATGGTGAGCATGTGGGCGCGAGCCACGCCCCGCAGGTGACGGGAAATGTGCACGGTCGCGGCGGTGGCGTCCTCGAGTCCGTGACGACCGGCCGCGATGATCGCATCGCGGCGCTCGCCGCCCAGTGTCGCGACCATTCCGACGCGTCCGGCGAGGTCGGCGCTCGGCTGGTCTCCTGTGCGGACAACCTCGAGCAGTTCGGCGAGGGTAGCGCGCACGAAGTCGTCGCCCTGTTCGATGCTGGTGGTGTGGGCGGCGCGCATGTCAGCCTCGGCCGCGAGACCGTAGCGGGCGTAGAGGGCGGCGGCCGATGATGCGACGTTGCGGCCGTACAGCACTGCCGCCACGGACACATCGCTGAATCGGTGATCTACGGTCACGCCCATTTCGAGGGTGTCGAGGTCGGTCCACGTTGCCCCCTCCTCGATGTTGGCCGTGTGCAGCATCCGCACTGTGGGGATGTTGTGGTGCGCGAGGTGCTCGCGCACGGCGAGCGCGTTACTGATCGCCTCGTCGATCACCACGGGCGAGCCGTCGACGATCACGACCGTGATCGCGCCGGTGACGCTCTCCCGGTGCGCAATCGCGGCAAGTGTTCCGCTGTGACGGTCGATGCCCCGGTCGTCGGCGTCGGCGCGAGCGACGAGGAGAATCCGCGTCTCGGTGTGATCGTCCACGACGCTTTCGGTGAGCAGAAGCGTCACGATCGAGAAGACTGGAACGAAACCGAGCAGAGCAGGAATCGACGCGACGACATCGGTGGCGGTGGTGAGGCGAATGGACTGCATGACGCTCCTTCGATCGAACACGGTGACCGAGCCACGTGGCCCCGCCAATTTTTTTGCCCTTCTGGCGAAGGAGAATCGGATCGGCATGAGGGGGCCGGAGTGCAACTTCTGAGCCGGGAAAGTTTCTCGTCGAGCGCAGCGAGTCGAGAGAAGTTTCCCGGAGCCGTAGGCCGGAGCGCAGCGGAGTCAGGGGTTGCGCGCAGGTCACCGCCGATCAGAATCGGAAGGCCAGAAGGGAAACAAATCAATGCTCTTCCCGGGCGGAGCGCAGCGGAGCTCCTTTTGGGGGACACCGCAGGTGGCCGGCCGCCGGGCAGGCGCCACCCCTACGTGAGACCCGCCCGTGAATCGGGGCATCGGGCCGCCTCGAATGTCCGGCTGTAGGTGTCCCGATTGACGCCCCGAAAGCAACATCATCAACCGGACGGGCCAAACGGGAACGCGCTGCTCAAGGGGTTCCGGTCAACGGCCGCTTCCGGGACGTGCCGGTGATGGTTCCGCCTTCGGGACGGGTGTCGGCCGCTGCCCCTATGTGCTCGGCGCCGGTCTCGCCCGATGGCGCGCAGGCATTGTTACTCAGCCGGGCGGGTGGGTCTGAACTCTGTGGAGTCGACGGCGATCGTCGACGCGGTATCGATCCCGAGCAGGGGATACGAAATGGTGAACGTCACGATCCCACCCGGTTCGGGGCGCGGGCTGATGAAGTAAGTCGCGCCCGTCTCCGACTGGCTGCTGTAACCGCGGCCGCCGTACAACCAGGGTGTCGTAGGGTCGTCATCCTCCGGCGCCTGGGGTGGGGTGCAGGTCTTGTTGGTGACGATCTTGCCGCTCGGGAGAACCACTCCCAAGTAGACGCGGCCTATGTGCGTGGCCTTGATCCGGTGGCTGACGTTCACCCGCTCTCCCAGGAAGGAGGCGTGCATCGCGGATTCTCGGGCGACTAGCTCAAACGCCACACCCGTCGGGTAGCCACGGATGTTTGCCAGTTCGAGTCGGACGTCGAGGTCGGGGTCCAGTGGGAACGGGATCGTATCGGTGGACCGGAAGAGAATCTGTCGATCGTTCTTCGGCGGCTTGCGGAAGTCGGGGACGTCATGACGTTGAAGTGTGCGTTGTCGTTCTCTCGTGTGCAGATCCGCTAAACGATCGATATGGGCGGCGAGTTCCGGCGGCGGTTCCCCCACGAAGCCGAAGTTGAATCGCCGTGCCCCCGGGGTGGACTCGTCAAGCGGCTCCTCGGTCCAACGCATGGTCACATCCTGCCACCGAACCGGCGCTCACCAGGTTCCATTGCCAGGGAGTGGACCCCCGCTCCCGGTGGCAGGTAGCTGGTGGCCGTTGGTGCATCGGCAAACAGGACACTGATGCGTATGAAACGGCCACCGGACGCTGTGCGCGGGCGAGTCCGTCCCACCGCGAAGTCTCTCTTCACTTGTGAGCAATGGGTGAGACGATGGGTTCCAAGTGGCCCCGCTGCTGCTCATCGACACCGACCTTGTCTGAAGAAAGGACCGCAACGTGATCTCAGCTCGGGGCTTCAATGGAACTGTCCATTTCGACGGTCGATACATCACCATCGAGCGCACCGGCCTCATGGCGCGTCTATCCGTCGGCAGGGGTGAGAAACGAATCCCGCTGTCCTCGATACAAGCCATACAGTTCAAGAGACCGAGCCCATTCGTGCTGGGCTACATCGAGTTCACTATCCCCGGTGGAAACGAAGTGAACTCCAGTTTCAAGTCGGCATCGGCCAGAACAGCCGAGAGCGAGAACGCGGTGACGCTCGAACGAAAGCACGTCAGCGACATGCTCGCGTTACGTGACGCAATCGACGAGGCTCGAGTCGCGCCCATGATTCCTAGCTTCGAGACGCCGACTTCTCCTCCTCCTCCACCGCCACCAGTTGTCCCCGCTGATTGGTATCCCGACCCCGATGGTGTTCAGGTTCGCCGGTACTGGGATGGAAGTAAATGGACTGAGCACACCGCACCAATGGGGTAGCAGACATTCGATTGTCGGTACCGTGAGGCATGATGCTGATTCGCGCGCGAAGGGTCCGTTCCGCGAAGCGTCGAGTAGCTCGACCGGGTCACTTGTCCGGGGAGGAATCAGCAGTGCAATCAGGGGGAAAGATGATCGAGAAGCCGGTGGTCACTCCGAAAGCGGATCGCTGACTGGCGCAACTTCCTGCATTATCGGGAGATGACTTCATGGGGCATTGTCCGGTTCTGGAGGGGAGAAGACGGGTGGGGCGCCATCGACTGTGTGCAGACCCCGGGTGGCTGCTGGGTGCACTTCAGTGAGGTCGAAATCGATGGATTCCGAGCGCTCGACCCTGGCCAAGAGGTCGACTTCGAGTGGCAGAAGCCAACCGGCCCGGTAGAGGGCTTCGCATTCGTGGCCACTCAGGTACGACCCGTCCAGGTCGATTAGCGATCCCCTTGGGGATACCGCAGGTGGCCAGCCGCCGGGCAGCTGCCATTCTCACCGGCGGCGGAGGGTCCAGAACCGACCAACTGCTGCCGTGGTGTGTGAGCCAGGTGGTGTCGTTGACCGCTTAGGACTCTCGCTGCCGCTCGGGTGCCCACTTGGAGGGCCTGCGTGTGTGGTTGGTCGCGATGGGGGCGAGGTGGTGTAGCCCGGGGAGGCTGTAGACGTTCAGGGCGAGCTGGGATCGCCAGAGCTTGTGTTTGATCGCCCAGAGCCAGTGTCCGGCGAGCCACAACCCGATACCGGCCGCGAGGGTGGGGATCGCTCGTGGATCGGCTGTGTGGGTTGCGAGCCGGAGGAGGCTGACGAGGATGAGGACGGCTCCTGCGAATCGGGCGAGTCCGGAGCCGAATACCCACACGGCCCATGCAGCAAGTGCGGCGAGTGCTAGTGCTCCCATTGCGGCACCCTTTCTGGGGTTATTTATGTGGGGCGGGCTCACACAGTTCTGCAGGGCTAAGCGATCGCGTCGGTGTTTATCGCGCGTTGCGTAGGGCGTCGAGGAGCCTATCCACGAGTGTGAAGGCGTCGTCGCGGTCGAGGATCACGCTCTGGCCGTAGGTCCATATCTCGACGCCGTCGACGAGTCCGTCGATGGTGGAGGAGATCGGGTTCGCTTCGATTCCGATGGGGTTGTCGGTGCCCGTATCCGCTTGTTCGGTGTGGTCGTCGAACCCAGATTTCGGCTGTTCACGGGATCGGGGACCGCCGGACGGGACGGCTCCTCCGTCGATCTGCTGAAGGTTGTTCAGTGGTCATCGTTGTGGTGGTCCTGCCCGGTGGTGAGGGAGTGAAGCAGATGTGCGCGTAGGAAGTTCATCAGGATGGTGTTTCCCTCGGTGTCGAGTGCGGTGGTGAGGTCGATCCGCTCGTGCTGGGAATGGGGGTCGTGCGCGGTGTCAGTCACAGGTTCCTCCGGTTGAGCTACCGGCCGCGTCGTGGCTGATCGCGGAGCACTGCTGGTGGTGCCCGACCGCTGCGCGTCGGCCATGCGTATGGGTGTGGGTGTGGGTGTGGGTGTGGGTGCATGAGGAGTCCGTCAGAACAAGGTGATCTGAGATTGGGCGGCGGCGTCATCGGTGCGTTGCTGGTAGGCGGCGGCGAAGGCTTGCGCGGTCCCTTCGGTGCATCCCAACTCCCTGGCGACCTGTGTCCAGGTGAGTCCGGAGTTGTGGAGTTGGAAGGCGTCGCGTTCGTCGTCGGTGCACAGGTCGGGGTGGATGCTCACTGCCTGTCTCCTTCGATGGCGTTGCGGCGGTCGGTGAGTGCGCGTTGGCGTCGGCCAAGGTCGCACATGTGCGCGTAGAGCTGGTCCTCGGAAAGTTCCCGAGCAGCCTGGGTGAGTGCGGTTGCTGCGGTGGCGAAGCTGCGCCGGTATGCCTGGCTGAACAGGGCGCGGGCGTAGTGATCGATCGCGGCGTGTTCGGCGCCGAGGGTGGTGATGTTGGCGAGGTGGCGGGAGCGTTCGGATCCGTGATGACCGGCGAGGTCACCGGATCGCTCGAGCGCTGCCCCGACCATCGCCGCATTGTGGGGTGCCCCGCTCTCGATCAGGCCGCGGATCAGGATGAAGAACTCGCGGTGGATGGGGCGCGCGAAGTCGGTGGGTTCGAGGATGCCGACAGAGTGTTTCGCAGCTGCCGGGGATGCCCACAACAGTGCGCACAGGAAGAGCGCTTCCACATCTGCGTGGAGGTCGTCGGCGAAGTCTTGTGGTTGGAGCGGCTCGGTGTCGGCGGCCTGCGTCTGTCCGGGGACGAGTGCCAGTGCTGCGCTCACGGGGCGGTCCTTTCGTGTGGGCATGGTGTCGGCTGGCCGGGATCATGGGATTGCGGTCTCAGGCAGCGGCCGCGATGACGTCCTTAATGTGTCGAATTCGGAAGCCGGACCAGTGTTGGTCGCCGGCCACGACGACGGGCGCCTGGAGGTAGCCGAGGCTCTGCACGTAGTCGCGGGCTTCGGGTTTCTCGGTGATGTCGACAACCGTGTACTCGATCCCCGCTTTGTCGAATTGCATAAACGTCGCGTTGCACTGATCGCAGCCCGGTTTGGTGTACACAGTGATTGTCACAACTTCCCCCTCTGTCTGAATTCCAATTACGTTTATCTTATCGAATTGAGCGCCCATATCCAAGCCTTCCGAAGTAATTATTTCGGTAATTACACCAACAATTCATATAACACTTCCCGCACCATTTTTCGGCACCGACAGCACGCTTCCCCAACAGCGCTTACCTGGGGATCTACCCCCTTCTCACCTGACCTCGGAGCCGCTTTCCCCTGGTACTGGCGAATGTTCTGGCGGGGCGGCGGTGCGTCAAGGTGAGCGGGGAAAGTTTTCCGCGATATAAGGGAGCGGGCGACCGCGTGGAGAAGTTTTGCGAGCGGCCTTGATGCGTGGTCGCACCGGTAGGAGAATGAGAAAAATAAGGGGATGGTGCCTGAATTGTTTTGTGTTTCTCTGACCTCTCGGCGTTTTATCCTTTTTTGGACCATTTATTTCGGTGGTGCGGTGCATGGCGGTAACGCTTCCCCGCCATGCACCGCGTTTGTGGGCTGATCCTGTGTCAGACGTCGGTTATCTGGGCGCTGGCCGCGGCGGCGGCGATGTCGATCGTGACCTTCTCCAGCGCGGTTCGTGGCACATTCCAGTACCGGCCGTCGTCGCCGCCCAGCTCGGCGATCTTCACCGTGGCACCGTTCGAGAGGACCACGAACAGCGTGGTCGGATCGATATTGCGGGCGCGCTTGACCCGCACCGTGGACCCGGTCGACAGGGGCGCGACCGCGACGATCGGTTTCGCCAGAAGTTCCTCGGGCGCGGGCATCAGCACTTCTGGCTGTGCCCGCACTCCGGGGCCGATACCGTCGAGTGGCGTGAGTTCGTAGTTCACCTTCAACTGGCGAACCACCTCGAAAACGCGCCCGGTCATTTCCTTGTTCGCGACCGCGGGGTCGATGATGACGCGGTCGCCAGCCTGGAAGATGTTCTTCGACATAGCTTTCGTTCTCCTTCGGGAATGAGTGCGGTGTTGGTTGTTATGCGGGGATCCAGGTCACGCCCTGGTCTCCGATGAGGGCGGTCTTCCCGGCCGGTGCACCGCCGGTGTACTGGTGCAGTGCCGTGCGGGCGCGGGTGACCGCGCAGCCGAGGGCATCGGGAGAGTTGCCGAATGCGTCGACGCTGGCCTCGCCCATTGCCAGGGCGACCGAGTCGCCTCGCGTGTCGTAGAGGCCGACGGCCCAGCTCGTGACGGGTTCCCCGGTCGCCACGGCGGGATCACCGTTGGTGGTGGCAAGGAGGTAGATCGACCGGCCATCGGGGGCGTAACCGGCATTGCCGGTGAGGGCGTAGCAGTTGCCGCCGGTTGAGGCCACGTCGGGATCGGTGACGCCGATCGCCGCGAGTCGGGTCAGCTCGCGGGCGTAGATTTCCTCCAAGGTGCCGTAGTGGGGGTAGTCGAGCAGCTCGGACGTCTCCACGGTGGGAGCCACGGGTGATGTTGATGTGCCCATGTGAGAGGGACCTTTCGTTCGGAGCCGGACCGCTTACAGCGGCCCGGGTTGTTGGGGTGCGCCGAGCGGGTGGCCGGCGGAATGCGGGAGTCCGTCTCTTCGGCCACACCCCGCGCCGCCGGGTGCCGGTGGTGAGTGGTGTGGGGTATTTCGGCGCGGGGTGTGGCCGACCGCGTTTTCGTGGTGACCGGCTGGCCCACGGGCCGGGGCGGTGGTGTTCCGTCCCGGCCGGTGGGGGGTCGGTCAGTCGAGGGTGACCTGATCGGCGGTGAGGGTGCGGGCGATGACTTCCTCGACCTCGGTCAGGGTGTGCCCGTTCTCGGCGAGGAACGCGAAGTATCCGGCGCTGCCCTGCGGACGCCACCGCCACGCATCCTTGACCATCCGCGCTTCCAGACCGGCGAGGACCAGGGCCAGGGTGATCACCTGGGCGCGGTTGTCGCTGGCCTTGTCCACCATCGTCACGAGCGCCTCGGACGTGGCGATACCGGAGTTTCCGAGGATTTCCCCGACTACCTCACCGGCCTTGTGCTCGGTCAGCAATCGCGGATCGGCGGCAAGAGTCGCCGCGACGAACTTCGCTGCCGACTTCGGTGGGGTCTTCCGCGTCAGGAGGGTCCGCAGGAAGTCGCGGCGGACGGTGGTCGCCGCCACGGCTTGCTTGTTCAACGCGATGACCTGCCGACGCTCCTTGCGGGCCTGCGCCTTCTCCTCCGTCTCTCGGCGGGCCGCTGCCACGGCCGCGTCCTCGCCGCTCACACCATCCTCGGCGGGTGCGACGGTGCGGGCGGCGGCGAGGATCGGGGAGAGTGCCACCCCGGCACTCTCTGAATCCAGGCACACGTACTCCGGCACCCAAATATGGCGCACCTGCACGGTGTTCGCGTGTCGGTAGCCCTCTGCCGGGGTGGCCTCGTCGTCGTCCTCGGTTTCCCAATCGACACTCTCGGCGTCGATCTCCTCACCGCTGGCGGTATCGACGTAGTGTTCGGCCTGGGTCAGCCACACCGCCCACTTGGTCGGGTCGTTCTCGGTGTCGGCTTCGGTGACCTCGCCGCCTTCCGTGTGGACCAGGTCCGCGAGCAGCAAGTCGCGGGCGTAGTCGGGTTCCTCGGTGAGGATCGTGTATCCCATCACCGCGTAGGGCTGGGCGGCGTCGGCGCGTGCGGCCTTCTCGACGCGGTCGTTGCGCAGGCGCTCGGCGGTGAAGCGGAAGTTCCACCGGCCGTTGCTCAGCAACTCCTCGACGGCGTCGCTGTCGCCCGCAGCTTCGATTATGTGGACAACCCGGCTGGGTCAAGCGCGGCTACGGGGGCCACGTCTCCGGTGCGTGGCGTCGTTCACGAGACAGCTGTCAGTTTCAAGAAATCGTGTTCCCGGGTCCACGGTCGGTTTTCGCGGCGCTTCTCTCGCTGCGCTCCCACCCCCGCCGTCGATGCCGTCGGGTGAAATCCGGACGCCCATGGCGGACTGGCGCAGCGGCACTGGGACGACGCACGGAGCACACCCCGAGCTACCGTGGTGTAGTGAATGACTAGGCGAACAGCGCGCCCCACCTCGGGTATGAGGTGAGGCGCTTTGTGGTCAGGTCCGCGACCGAGTCGCACCGTCTATCGGTAGCAGTGAGGGATCTTGCGTTGGTCCAGAGAGCCCTTCGTGCCGAGGCCCATGGCCTTGCAAACCTGCGACCAGCTGTAGAACACCGACTTTTCCTTGGGCCAGAACCCTCCGTATGCGGCGTACATGTACTTGCACGAGACGCCGCTGGACTGGGCAACGGCGTTCTTGTACCAGTGCCTCGGTGTTGCACCCGTCCTTGAGGTCAGCTGCTGGGGCGGAGTTCGGTCGTAACAGAACTGGTAGTACTCCGGGATCGGCCCAGTCGGCGCGGCTTGGGCAGGTGTGGCTAAGGCGACGTTGGCTCCAAAGAAGACCACCAAGGAAGCCGCAAGTGCGAAGAATATTCGCGCCCAGATCGGATTCTTAGTGTTCGACGCTGGCGCGAGAGCCAATGTGGGCGAGCCGATTCGGCTCGGGCTCGCAATTGGCAAGGTGGGATCGGTGGGCTGTTGGGTGCTCATGGCTCGATCTCTCTCGTCGGAAGCGGTGGCTTCTTTACGGGGGTCGCCCAGGGTGCTGGACTTACTCTCAGTTTCAGTTCGCGGGGAAGATCGATCGCCGCGCGGGACAGAAACGGGACAAACAGATGGTGAGTCGCAGCGGTCAGTTCGCGGAGAACGAGACTGAACTAGGTGTATGGATGAAGCGGTGCAGAGGTAGACGTTCCCTTCGTGCGATCGAACAGGAACTGAAGGGAACGGAGCATCCGCTCACCAAGTCAACGCTCAGTCGGTACGAGCACGGTATGCACTTACCCCCACTTCGGTACGCCGAAGCGCTCGACCGGGTCTATTCGACGGAAGGATGGTTGATGTTGTCGATACACAGATTGTGGCGCCTGAAGTGGGATCCATGGTCCGAGGAGTGGCCTCAGCGCTATCACTCTTTTGCGTGGCCGGCGGACTACCGCGGGATGGTCTGGATGAAAGTCCTGCCCACAGATCGCGAGGAGCAGGTTCACATCTCAATAGACTTGGAATGGGCTCCGTGGGGAAGGGTCGTCGAATGTGTGCTTCCTTCGACCGGAGTCGTTCTCCGAACCGGAAAAGCCCCAGATCGCGACGGGGTCTCTCGCACCTTGAATCTTAGGGCGAACCACAAAGTGTACGTCTTGTTCGGTGCGGGAGAGGAGGAACTGGCGGAGGAGTCAGTGCTCGATATCCACCGAGGGTGGGAAGTCCGCAACAAGGATGCTTCCCGAGAGGAACGGTTGCACGGCCCAAGCGATCCTGATGCTACCGAGTAACAACTGCGACGTCCTTACCACCGGCCGCTCACTTGCAGCCTTATCGGACGGTCGCGGTGGAGTTCGCTCGCAGGTGGTAGAAGACCTCGAGCAAACCCCGGAGGGGGGCGTTTCAGGACCGACACACCGCCGGGCCACATGTTCATCGACAGGGAGATCAGCTGTCCGTCAGCAGGGACGAACGTGTCCCCCTACAGGGAGGCTGGCATGTCCGCTAGCAAAGGGCGCACCGCACATGTGGCCGGCGGCCAACGTCCTACTTCCCTTTTCAGGTCGGATACGACGCACCACCGTTGCCTGATGTCAGATCGTTGGAAATGAGACGCCCCCGGCACCGCGTCCGGGTACCACAAACCCCCAGGTCACAGTGTCTCAAAAGTTAGTTCCACAACTTCGTGTCAAAACAGCCGTACAGAACTGACTTTCGGTACGCTCCATAGGTGGAATTGGGATACGCCCGGGTGTCGACGAGCAAGCAGGACCTGACGCGGCAGATCGACGCGCTCCGCAAGGCCGGGGTCGACCAGGCGAACATCTACGTGGACAAGAAGTCCGGGGCCACCACCGAACGTCCCGGATTGCAGGCGCTGCTGGGCTACGCCCGCAAGGGCGACGTGATCGTGGTGCACACCCTCGACCGGCTCGGCCGCACCGTCCGCGACACCCTCAACCTGATCCACGACCTGCACCGGCGCGGCATCGGCTTCCGGAACCTGGCCGATCCGATCCGGATCGACTCCACCAGTCCGGACGACCCGATGGGCCAGTTGGCGGTGGTGCTACTGGCCCTGTTCGGGCAGATGGAACGCACCTACGCGGTCGAGCGGGCCGCCCACGCCCGCACCGTGGCCACCGAGAAAGGCCGCCGCACCGGCCGACCCAGCGTGGTCACCGACGCCCAACTCGCCTACGCCACCCAACTCCGGGACGGTGGCGCCACCATCGCCGAAATCACCGACAAGACCGGACTGACCCGCTCCACCCTCTACCGACATCTGCCACCCCGCCCGTCGGAGACGACTACCGCCGAAACCGCGCAGGCAGAGGAGAGGTCTTCGACGTCAACGGTTCCGGTGACGCTGCCGTCGGCCGCCCACCCCCTTGCATGTCCGACCTGCGGATACCAGCCCACCACGCGCCGCGACCTCATTCCGCATCGCGCCGACCTCGCCACCGTCTGGCTACACCTCGACGACCTCGGCCATCCTCGTGAGGCGCGCCATTGCGCCCACTGTCAGCCGCACAGCCACGTCCTGGTGATCAGTTGCTCCCGGTGCGGGGACGGGCCGCTGGTCACCGGCACCGATCCCGACACCGACGAGGTTCCCAGGCCGGTCCGGGACTGGCTCGAACACCACGACTGGTCGGTGGTACCGGACCTCTTGTGCCCCAACCATTCCTGAACATCATCATGCCTCGCCGTCGTCGTCGAGATCGTCGAGCAGGTGCTGCAGCCGCCGGCAGGTCGCTTCGTGCCGTTCGACTTCCCGGTCCCAACCGCGCGAACGGGCGTCGTCGATCAGCACCTGTTCGGTCGCGAGGCGGGCCCTGATCCGCGGCGCATATTCGCTGGTGGTGAGGAACTTTGGACAGGTGAGAATCAGGTCGCACTCGCACGGTCCTTCCGCGGGTAGCCGCAGGCAGTGCCCCAGTTCGAGCTCGGTCTTGAGGAAGTTCGTCTTCAACCAGTCCACGGTTGCGTCGTCGAGGGCGTCGTGCAGGAGAGCGTCGGCGGCCGGGCCGGCGATCCGGTGCCCGTCCGCGAGCGCACTCTCGTACTGGCGCCGGATCTCGGGATCGGAAATGCGGCTGTAAATCATGGACATGGTCGCGCTGCGATGTCCGAGTATCGCCATGATGGTCTGGATGCGGGCGCCGCCCTCGGCGAGTTGGGTGCCGAGGGTGTGCCGCAACCGATGGGCGCTGACGGTCGGAGATCCGCGGTCATCGACCAGACCCGTAGCGCCACACACGGTCCGGAACGCCTCGTCGAAGAGAGTTTTGACCGAGAGCAGCTTGCCGCGACGGACGAAGACGTAATCGACCCGGCGGCCGGTGACCTCGTCGATCCGGGATATTGGGCGTTGGGCCCGGGCCAGGTCGATGGCATGTTCGAGGGCAGCGGCCGCGTCCGGGTGCAGCGGGACGATTCGTTCGCTGTGTCCCTTTCCGACCGGGATCCGCAGCCGTGGATGTCCGCCCGGATAGGTGTCGAGGCAATCCCAAGTCAGTCGACGGATCTCGTCGCGACGGGCCCCGGACCAGCGCAGCAACAAAAGTGCAGCCCGTTGCAGCGGGTCGGCCAGTTCGTCGATCGCGGTCATGATCGCGTCGAGTTCGTGTTGAGGAAGATACCGGGGAATCGACTCCGGGCGCCGGGGTGTGTCACGGGAGGTAAGCAACGGCCGGCCGGGAACCTCGTCCCACTCCCAGACCGCCGTGTCGCGGCAGAACCCGGCGATCCCGTTGAGTTCGTGCTTGACCGTGGTCGTCGCCAGCGGCTGGCCGGTGTGTTGGCTCGGACAGGTCGGCAGCCACCGCATGTATTCCTCGATGGTCGCGCGATCGACCTGCGCGAGGCTCGTGATCTCGGGATGGTGGACGCCGAGCCAGTTGACGAACCGGCGCAGCGCCTGCCGGACGTGGAGCACCGTCTGCGGGCGATCCAGCTTGGCGTCGAGCCGCAGTTGTAAGTACCGCTCGATGACCGCCCGGATCTTGGGCGGGCACGGCTCGGGGAGCAGTCGGTCGGTCCAGTTCGCGATCGTGCGCGTGCCGATGCGCGGCGCGGTGGTGACCTGGCCGACGTTGTACAGCAACACATGGGTGCCGTGGAGATTCGCGAGGTGGTTGCGGAGGAAAACGAGATTGGCATCGGGGTCGTCGCGGAACTGGCCGTTCGCGAACAGCGTCCGGCGGAGAATATTGAAATCCTCACGTGCCGCGAAGGCGCGGATGGCCGACCCGAACGCGAACAGATCTGCCGAGGTGACCGCGGTCAGATCGGGGTCGCCGCGGTGGAGCATGAGCCGGCCCAGACACCAGATCAGGCTGTTACGCGCCTTGACCGAGGAATGGCCCAGTTCGGTCAGCCGCCCGACCCACTGCTCGAGCAGTGCGAGATCGACGCCGAGGCCGGTTCCCCCACCACGCTTGTCGAGCAAACGGGCGTACTTACGGGCGAGGAGGAACTCGAAGTCCAGGCCGACTCCCTGCACCATGGATAGATACACCAGGTAGCCGCTGGCGCGATGTGAGTCGGTCCGCCCGTTCGAGCGCATGCCCTCGCCGACGAAACCGAGCCGCACCAGCAGCGGTTCGGTGAACCATGTTTCGAGGTCCGGCCAGCGCTCGACGAACCGACGGTAGGCACCCATCCGCTCCCACCTGGCCGGAAGTTGGGGCACGTGGGCGTCCACCCACGCCTGGTATTCGCCTTCGTCGACGTGCCGCCGCGGAGGCGGGACCGATGCCGTCCGGGCAGTCGCCGGCCTGGTCAACGGCGATCCCGTAATGCGATCGAGTACTCGTCCCGCACCTGCTGATCGGAAACCCGGGTATAGATCCGGGTCGACTCCGGGGAGGCGTGCCCGAGACGACGCTGCAACGCCAACTCCCGCATGCCCGCCTCCCACATCGCGGTCGCATGAGTGTGTCGCAGGGCGTGCGGGGTCTTGTCGGCCGTACGTAGTCCGAGCGTGTCGAGCCGCCGGGCGAACATCCGTACCAACGCGTCGTACGAGAGCGGCTCGCAGCAGCGGGCACCGCGGCCGCCGACCAGGAAGACGAACGGACTCGATGCATCGACCGGACGTTCATGGAGCACATACCGATTCACCGCATCCAGCGTGCGCGGCTCGAGCAGGTCGACGATCCGTTCTTGGCGCGACTTCGCACGTACGCCTCGCGGATGGTCGTCGCGTTTGCGGATCGTGACCCGCCGTCGGCCGTAAGCGATGTCGACGAGCTGAAGCCCGAGAACCTCTCCCGGACGCAGGCCACCGTCGAGCATCAACAGCATCATCGCCAGATCCCGCAAACAGGTCATGCTCTCGAGCAATGCGGTCACCTCGGACTCGCTCAGCGGCCGAGGCAAGCGGCGCGGCAGTCGGACCCGCACCTCCCGGCTGACCGGCTGCTGCCGACTCGCGTTCCCGGTGAACGGGCGGTGGCGTTCGGCGACCATCGCCAACGCGACATCGCGGCGGCGGCGCATCGGATTCTCGCCGGTGACGAGTTCGGCGACGATTGCCCAGTCGTAGAAGCTCGATACCGCGGCCAGCACCCGCGCCACGCTCGCCGGCGCCAACAGACGCCCGCCGGACCCGACAGGTGCCAGACCCAACCGCTGGGCCGGTCCGCGCACCGGACGGTGACGCAGCCACCCGAGCAGTTCCAAGGCCAGCGCGGGTCGGAACTCAGGCCAGTCGATTCCGCGTTCGGCGAAGAACTCGAACACCAGCCGCAAGTCGTATCCGTACGCCAGCGCCGTGTTCGGGCTCCGGCCGGAATCCAGTACGTACCGCAGGAATCGGGTCACCGGCGGCACCGGCTCACCATCGGCTCCGACCAGGACCACCGAGGACACGATCCCGCCCGTCTTCACGGTCTGCACGTGCATGACCCCAGCCCACCACCAGTTGATCCGATCGCTGTGCCGACTCGCCGTGAGTTGTCCACATAAGAAAGAACTCGGCGAGGATCGCGGCCTTTTCCATGTCGAGTTGTCCGGCTTCGAATGCCGCGCGGGCCTTTTCCGATTTGCCGATGACCCCGTTCGCTTTGACCTGCTCGCGGGGCATGGATACCGCTTTGGCGACCTTGGTGACGGAGAATCCGAGCTCGAGCATGTCCGCGACGGCGGCGGCACGGTCACCGGCGGTCAAGTCCTCGCGCTGATCGTTCGCGACGACCTGGTGACTGATCCGCTCGAACTCGCGCGTCTTGTCGTCGGCTGCCCGGTCGGGGCGCACGAGTACCGGGATGGAAGCGAGGGCGGCCTGGCGCGCGGCGAGGACGCGTTCCCTCGAAGGTCTGGGCGTGTTGCAGCCGAGATCAGGTTTGACGGAGTTACGTTCGCAGGGTGCCCACAGCGGACGCTGTTTCCGGAAGTAATTCGGACTGGCCCGATGGCGCTGAGTGGATGTTGTACTGGACCACTCGTGGTGTCGAGGTGCCCGTCGGGTTCGACGATGTACTGGACGGGTGGGTGGACATCGATGCCCGCGAGCGGGCGCTGGGCGTCGACGAGGCTACGCCGATCCTGATCGACCCGGTCGGTCGGATCGACCCGCGACTGGCGAAGTTCTTCCGTCGGTCGAGGTTCGCGTTTCTCGCCGAGGGAACACGGCAGTCGTATGTGAAGGATTACCGCCTGTTCTTCAGCTTCCTGTGGCGTCGCGGAAAGTACTGGAATCAGGCCGATTACGACGACGCCGGCGACTACGAGGCGTGGCGACGCCGGTCGACGGACAACCCGCGGCGGGTCGGTGGAGCAAAGTGGGCTCGGGAGTTGGCCGCCTTCAAATTGCTGTTCGACTGGGCGGTGGCCACCGGAGCGGTGCAGCGTAGCCCGGTGGCGACACACACGGTCCGCCGGCGAGACGGCGCCGTGGTCGAGGTGGCCGACAGCCGACCGAAGGACGTGCGGGTCGCCAACGTCAAGTGGGTGACCCCTCGAACCTATCGGCTGTGGCGCGACATCGGGTTGCGCGGCTACTCGGGCGACGGTGTGCCGGAGCCGGGTTGGCGGGGCCGCAACGACGGCCGCAACGCAGCCTTCGCGGATCTGTTGTTCGATACCGGACTGCGCCTGCGGGAGGGCGGCTGCTTGCTCACCGTCGAGGTTCCCGTCCCGATGGCCGGCCAGGGCTACTGCGAGGGCCCGGTGGCGGCCGCGACCGCGAAGCGCCGGGAACGCTGCTTTTACGTCCCGGTCGAGACGCTGAGCGGGATCGCCGGCTACGTCGCTACGACCCGGCGTGACGCGGTTCGGCGTGCGCAGCGGGCGGGCCGATACGACCGGCTGGCGGGGAAGCTGATCGTCACCAAGGCGTCGGCAGGTCAGCGCCGACTGTCCTGGGAAGACGGGTTGGGGCGCCGCGGCGAGTTCCCCGTCACCGCGATCGATGAGCGTCAGCGGCGTCGACTGTTCGTCGAGGGCGAGGCGGGGCTCGAGCCGCTGCAGTTGTGGCTCACCGATGCCGGTCTGCCGATGGACTACCGATCCTGGGAGGCGGTGTTCGCCGCGGCCAACGCCCGGTGCCTACGGTTCGGGAAACCGATCGGCATCACTCCGCACAGCTGCCGACATTCCTTCGCGCTGAAGATGCTGGTCACCCTGCAGCGTGGGCTCGATGCCCGGTCCGGCCTGGACGAGGCGGAGCGAGACCACCTGCGCAACGTCTACGGGAATGCATTCACACTGGTCAAAGACCTACTGGGACACCGGAGCGAACAGACGACCCGGGAAATTTACCTCGAACCGCTCAACGGTCTGCGCCTCGGAATGATCCTGGACGGCAGCGACGACCTCAGCGCGGTCCTCGCGCGGGTCTCCGCCTCCACCGGCCGGGTCGTCGATATCGCACCCGACGGGGGAGCCTAGCGTGCCGAGCCGACATCGGAGCAGGGCGGTGTTGCCCGCCGCGGAGTATCGACGTCCGGCCTCGTTGGACAGCACCGGCCTGGTGGTGACCCTGTGGTCCGAAAACGGGGTCGCCGAAGGTGTTTTCGACTTCACCTCACTGCCGGGCACTCTGGTGCTCCGGCAACAGTTCGCGGCTGCGTTCGATCGCCAGATCGGGCCGGACGGCCCGTGGCGTGCGTGGGGCACCTGCTACTGCGGCTATCAGAGTGTGCGGTTGCTGCTGCGCGGGTTGGCCGCCTTGGAGCGGCCGCCGGAGACGATGGCGCAGATCACCCCCGCCGTGTGGATTTCCTGGCGGATGTCGCTTCCCCCGACCCCTGGAACCCGCCACCATCTGGTCTCCCTCCGGGCCTTGCTGTCTCAGGCGCGCGAGCTTCCGTCCGAGACACTCGAGATCGTCGATCGGCGCATCGATCCCGCGCCGGCATCGACGGAGATCGCCTACACCTACCAGGAATTTCTGCGCATCCGCTCAGCCGCGGCGACCGTCTTCAACAGCGCCCTGATCCGGATCCGGGACAACCGCGAACATCTGCGCCGCTGGCGGGCCGGCGAGTTCCGGGCGGCGAGCAGCGACTGGTTGCTCGGTGAGGCGCTGGATTGTGTGGCCCGCAGGGGTGACGTGCCGTTGCTCGCGGCCCGGCCGGACTGCGGGCGACGGCCGTCGCGCCGGCATCTGGGCGCCCTCGGGGGTCGTGCACCGCAGCAGACCTGGGGCCGTCTGTTCCTCAGTCGCCGCGAAGTATTCGCGGCGGCGATCCTGCTGGTGGCCAGCGAATCGTGGAACAAATCCGTGCTGCACCGGATGCGGATCCCGGATCACGCCCCAGCCGTCGCCGATGACGTCGACGTCTTCACCGTGCACCTCGACAAGCCCCGCCGACCGGTGCGGCTGCGACACACCAGCGCCAACCTCCTCGACAGCGGCCCGAGCAGTGCGGGACGGCTGCTGCGCCACGTCATCGAGGCCACCGACCCGGCCCGGGAGACCCTGGCGGTGCTGGGCCGGCCCACTGACCGGCTGCTGGTCTACCGCACCGCGTGTCCGTCTCGCTGCGGGCAGGAATTCGCGTTCGGCATCGCCAAGAGCCTGACGGTCGGGACTGAATCGGTGAGCCTGCGCCGGCTGCGGCGCACCGTGCAGGTGCTGATCCGCAAGGAACCCGCCCAGAACACCCCACAGGTCCACGACACCGTCTACATGCTGCGAGATCCCGCCGGCCGCGCCGCCGCCGGCGAGACGATCGCCCGAGGACTCACCGACGCCGCCGAGCACGCCCACCTCATCGGAGCGATGCGGCTGGTCCTCGGCGGCGACGCCGAGACGTTGGTCGAGCTGTCCGACGATCCCGAGCTCGCCGCCGCCATCCAACGAGGCGACCTCGACACCGCCACCGCGGCCTGCACCGATTTCACCCACAGCCCGCACAACGACCCGGGCCTGCCGTGCACCGCGTCGTTCCTGCTGTGCTTGGCCTGCCCGAACGCGGTCGCCACCCGACGGCATCTGCCGCGCCTGGTCCACCTGCACGACGGGATGACCGAACTACACGCCGTGCTGGACACCACCGTGTGGGGCCGGCAGTGGCAGCAGCACTTCGAGCGGGTTTCCGTGCTGTTGGACACCCACACCACCGCAGCCGAACGATCCGACGCCCGCGCCCGGGTCACCGATGCGGACCGAACGACCATCGACCGGTTGCTCCGCAGGACCTTCGACGCATGACCACCGCGGGCGCATCGAATCCCGGCGTCGACGGACACCGGCTGGTACACGACGCCGATCCCTTCCTCGATCCGCATCGACTGCCCGACACCTACGACGCCGGGGCCGTGTCCCGGTTCGGTGACCTGCGGTGGGATCTGTCCCCGCTGAACACCAACGACCACCAGGTGCACGATTGCCTGAACTGGCAGCTGTTTCCGCTGCCGCTACGGGCGTCGTTCCGACGCGCCGGGTGGGCGTTGGTCAACCTCCCGACCCCCGAGGTGCTACTGGAAAGTCGCAATGCTCACCGACGCAAATGGCTGCACCCGGCTTCGATGCGCAACGTCGTCGGCCAATGGTGCCAACTCGCGGAGTGGCTGCTCGCCCGCGATATCACCGAACTCGGTGCGCTGACCGTGGACGACCTTGCCGACTACGCCGTCGAGGTCGGACGTCTCGGGATCTCCACCACGACGGCGGGCAATCGCCTCGCCGCCGTCACTCTGCTGTGGGGGTTCGCCCCGCGCCTGTCGCCCGGCGACCGCATTCCGATGCCGACCTGGCACGCCGAAGGCCTACGGGACTACCTGCGGCGCTCCGATACCACCAATGAGAACGGCATCTCCCCGATCCACCCGGCGGTGATGTCGCCACTGCTGATCTGGGCGATGCGTTTCGTCGACGATTTCGCCGACGACATCCTCGCTGCCTGGCAGGAACACCAAACGCTGACCGGCCGGATCCGGCCGCACGCCGACCCCGCGGCGTCCGCGGCCATGCGGGACCTGGTCGAACAGTACGCCGCCGAGAATCGGCCGCTGCCCGGTTGCATCCACAACGGGCGCCCGATGCTCGCGATCTCCTACCTCGCGGGCCGCGCCAATGCCAGCAAGGAGCAGGCCAGCCACGCCGTCCGGGCCTACGGACCGCACCTGCCCGTGGCGGAGGACGCACCGCTGAGCAGCCTCATTCGGGGGCGCCTGGCCGGGCGAGCGTGGCTCGAGTACATCACCTTCCACGAGGCCCCGCGGCTCATGCACCGACTGTCCACGGCCTGCCTGATCGTCCTCTTGTACCTGACCGGGATGAGGCCCGGAGAAGCGCTCGAACTGCGCGTCGGGTGTTGCCCGGAACCCGGACCCGACGACCCGCGCCCCCACGGCCACCAGATCCACGGCAACTACTTCAAGGGCGCCCGAGACGACGCCGGCAAGCACGTGATCGGTGGACTTCCCCGGGACACACCCTGGACCGCGATCGCGCCGGTGGTCCGCGCGGTACGCGTACTCGAGCGAATGGCGGACGGGCCGTTGCTGTTCCCCGTGAAAACGGCCTGGGCCGCGACCACGACGGGCTCCCGGAAGCGGCGCGGGGAGGCCCTGACCTGTCAGGGCGCCAACAGTCGGATCGCGGCCTTCACCGACTGGCTGAACGACTACGCGGCCCGCACCCGCCCCGACGAACGCATCCCCGACGATCCGCACGGCCCGGTTCACGTCAACCGCTTCCGGCGCACCCTCGCCTGGCACATCGCCCGCCTGCCTGGTGGCCGCGTCGCGCTCGCCGTGCAGTACGGGCACCTGCGCGCCTCCACGGTCACCGACGGCTACGCCGGACGAGCCCGCGACGGACTACGCCGGATCCTCGACATCGAAACCGCACGAGCCATGGCCGACTACCTCGACACCGTCGCCGATCGCCTCCACCGCGGCGAACACGTCTCCGGACCCGCCGCCCGCCGCCTGATCGGCGCCGCCACCGGAGCCCAGCTCCGATTCGAGGGCATGTTCCTTACACCCAAGCAGGCGCGCGCACTGCTCGCCGTCCCGAAATTCCACGTCTATGACAACCCCGAAGCGTTCCTCACCTGCAACTACGATCCAGCCAAGGCGCTGTGCCACCCGGACCGCACCCATCCAACCGGGCGATCGACATCCCCCGCGATCGACCGGTGCGACCCGGCCTGCGCGAACATCGCGCGCACCGACACCCACATCGCCGCACTGCGCACCGAGATCGCCCGGCTCCGCGAAGAAATCGTCGAGCCAGCCACCCCGATGCCGCTGCGGGAACGCCTAGGCCAACGAGCAGCCCACCTGCACAAGCTCGTCGAGCAGCACGAGCAGACCCGCATCACGCACTGCAAGGAGACCGACGTTGACCGATGACGACGACCGGCGTGCCATCACCGCGGCCATGCAACGACTATTCGCCGGAACACCGCTGTGCTCGTCGGGCAAGCTCGACATCGTCACCCTCGCGCAAGAAGCCGGGGTGAAACGAAACAAGCTGATCCACAAGCACACCGACCTCAAGGATCTCTTCTACGCGCAGCGGCGAACCCGCGACGGCGTCCCCGACAACGAGGTCAAACTCCGCGAGCAGATTACCGCCCTACAGAGGACCAACCAGTCGCTGAAAGACGAACGAGATCGCTACCGCCTGACCAGCGAAACGTTCGCTCGCGCGATGCACGTGCTGACCATCGAGAACGACAATCTCCGCCGCGACTCACATTAGCGTCTGGCGAGGGCAGTGAAGCTGTCGAGATCCCGTGTTTGCGTTGCGTGTCGTCTGATCCAGGTGCGCCACATCTCGTCTCCTCGGGGGGTGCGTTTGACTGCACCCGCGCCGTAGACCCCGACTTGGAGACCGTGGATGGCCAGTACTCGGTAGTCATCCCAGCATTGCTCGAGGGTGTAGTCGGTGATTCCGAACGCGACGAGATTCTCGTGGTAGTGACGAACGAGATCATGCTCATGGATGCGTCGTTGTTCAGTGGTCAGACTGCCCCCGAGGAAGTACGCAATATCGATGGTGCCGCAACCGACACCGACGCCCTGCCAGTCCAGAACGGTCACCGGACGCGCGTCGCTCTTGACGGCGAAGAGCATGTTGTCGGCGCGGAAGTCGTTGTGCCAGAGGCAACGGGGCTCGGAGAAGACCTCTTTCCATGTCTCGATGTGGTCGTTGAGCTTGGCTGCCTCTTGCAGATCAGCCTCCGATGCCAGGTCGCCGACTTCCTCAGGGAAGGCTGAGACGATGAAGGGAAACCCGTCGGTCGCTTTGACGAACTGATCGACGGTTGCTTGAAGCCAGGGTTTGCTGGTCAGGCCGGGATTCTTCCAGGACGCGGCATGCAGCCTCGCTGCCTGTTCTAGAACGAGGCTAGCCTCGTCGGCGGTGCATCCGACCAGTTGATCCACCGTGCGAGCTGGGGCCAGATCCTCCATCATCAACACAAAGTCGGTGTCGTTGTCAGCGAGGGCAGCGTGGAAGGGGTGAGGGCGGGCGATCGGCAGGTCCGGAGCAAGTTCCTGGTAAAACCGGATCTCACTCCGGTAGAAACCCGATTGTCTGCCATATTCACGGCTTGTTGCGTCGGCTGAGGGGAATTTGCCTACCACCGTTGCGGGGCCTGAGGCGACGGGGTCGTAGGTGAGTGTGAAGCGGTAGCTGTCGGCCAATTGGCCGGTCCCACAGGGCTGGCGGTCGACGACGACGACCCGACCGGACTGCAGTACGCCGGCGGACGAAAGCATGTGGGTGAGCCATTCAGGGCTGATGGCGTCGACGGGGACCACTGGTGCGAAGGGTGTCACAGGAGTTCCTTCGGTGTTCTGGACGTTACGTGAGGCACGGATGGTGGGTTTCGCTCGGGCGGGCGGACGGCTGTCAGTCCGCCCGCCCGCTGTCTTCGGCGCTTGAGATGCCGATGGTGGGTCAGCGTGTTGCGCTGGAGATCAATTCCGGAATGCTTGGCAATGTGGCGGCGTCCGGATCGGTGCCGTGGCCGCGGAACCATGCCCTGTCTCGGGTCGCTTGACGGCTGCCGTGGTCCACGATCAACCGGTGCTGCATGGTCCGGGAGCTGAGATGGCCGTCCTCGGCGCTGGCCCGCACCAGCGCGTCGATGCCGCCGGCAATTGTGTTGCGCCTCTCGTGTGCGGTCGACGGGGATGTCGACGTACTGACCTCGTCCTGGATCTGGCGAAGGGCCTTTGCTGCGGCAGTGGTTACGGGCCCGCCCTCGGTGGCCGCCAGCAGGTCATTGGCCAGGGCCGACATGTCGGCAAGGCTTCCCAGCTCGTATTCGGCCATGTACCGGTACTGTTCCGCCATCGTGGTGAGGTGAACGATGGCGAGCGTGGCCTGTTCACGTGCGAGCACTTCTTCGGGGGGCAGTGCCGGAATGATCACCTGCTCCAGCGCGCGGGCGACGGTGGCTAACCGGATTCCCATACTTGGGGTTGTCATGGATCAGCCCTCCTGTTCGAGAATGCGGGCGATTTCGCCGAGGAAGGTATGCGCGACTGGAGCCATCCAGGACAGCAGAACGTCTTGGTGGTTGTGCCCGCGGATGGCGGCCGAACAGCCGGTCCCGAGGTTCATGACGGCGCATTTGTAGGCGGCGAGCATCTCGTAGAAGGTCAATTTCTGCTGGTCGACTTGGCGCCCTGTCGCTGCTTCGTACCGGCGGATGAGCTCGTCCCTGGTCAGCAGGTTGCAGACGAGTATCTCACCGTCCTGCGATGCGCCGGCAAAGAGTCGTTGAACAATCCAGCCGAGGTCTTCGTGGTAGTCGCCGATGTGCGCGAGTTCCCAGTCGAGTACTGCGGTGAACTGCCCGGATTCGACATCGAACATGAAGTTTCCGGTGCGAAAGTCGCCATGTAGCAGGACTAGTTCATCGGTATCGGGTAGCCGGTCCCGCATCCATTGCTCAGCGAGGGTGATCAGCGGATACGGGTCGACGCAGTCGTCGTGCCACACTCGGCTCCACCAGTTGACCTGCCAGAGCGCAGCCTCGCCGGGGTGTCCGGTGGGGGCCTGGAAGTGAGGCAGTTGCGCTTCCTGCCAGCGGACCGCGTGGATCTTGGTGAGATTGTCGATGAACTGCGGTACCAGCCGGGCCCGCCACTGCGGCGTGAAGGACGTACCGACACCCGAGACCACCATCGCATCCGACGGGGGCTTGGTCACGCCGTCGACGAAGCTGGTAATAATGCCCGGTTGGCCGAGATAGGTTCCGTCACCATCGAGGAAGCGAGTGGTGGGAGTGGGCACGACCCCGGCGAGCGCTCGAAACGCCTCGTCCTCACGGTAGCGGCAGGTCTCGACGATGCTCTCGGGTGGATCCAGGCGCAACACCAACTGCTCTGGTGCATGGCCGGGCACCGTCATGATGAAGGAAAACTGCTCCTTCGAAGCGCCGCCGGGCATCCGCTGAACGCCGTCCAGATCGAACTCGGTAATCCCCGACGCTTGCACCAACGCTGTCACCCGTTCAACCACGTCGAGGGCGGTCAAGGGTTGGTACGGCCCCTGTTCACGCCGTGCGATCTTGGCACCGAGCAGTTCGGCCACACGGGGCTCGAGTAGATTGGTTTGCCGACGGATGTCGCTGACCTTCTCGGCCGCGGTCACGACCCGCTCCTCGGCACATACGGGCCGCTCGTGATTCGGTCGAGCGGGCAATTTTCCTGGGCAAGCCCGAAGCCCACCCGGTCGCCGGCGTGCCAGCGCACGCTGCTGTGCGGCACGTAGCTGTTGCTGTACGGGGTCCATGGATGCTGTCCGACAGGAGTGCCGACCAGCACGTGCTCGCGGTCGTCGACGTCTACGACCTGCAGCTCGTAGCTCACCGGCATCTGGAACCGGCCGCGAGTTGCGCGGAGCCGGCCAGATTTGAGTCCGCGGACGCGACCGTCGACGAGGGCGTACCCGTGAGCGAAGGTGAACCCGTCCCAGCCTTCCTTGCTCAGATCCCGCGACCATATGGTGTTGATGGAGTAGTCCTGACCGAACGCGGCGTTGATCCACCCCATGCTGCCCATGAGCTGCTCGTTGCGCGGACCCCAGCTGTGATCCATCACCGTCACACAGTCGACCGGGAAGGTCCGTCCACGAATCTTCGCGGTGCCGGTGACGTGCACGGTCATGTCGAAATGGTTGGCATAGGCCATTCCGAAACCGCTTTGAGATCGGTCGCCGGTGGCGAGCGGATCCATGCTGGGGTCCTGGATGTCGTAGGGCTCCATGATCCCGTGGACGTGCCAATCGAATTCGGTGTCATCGTGACCGATGTAGCGGATGTAGTAGTCGCGAGGCTCATTGGAGGTTTCCAACGAGAGTCCGTTGGGCAGAGAGTAACTCTGTAGCTTGTCGGGAAGTGGCAAATGCTGTTGAAAATCGTAGTAGAGGGCATCGAGTGGGCTGTCGCCGATCCGATCGAACGCCTCGATGTCGCACACCATCGCGCCGACGCCAGGGCGGGCGATGGTGTATACCCACGCAGCAATGTTCGGCTCCGGAAGGTACACCGAGAACCAATTGGTTTCGGCCCAATCGTGTTTAACGTCAGCAGGGGTGTGGAATTGAACATCTTCCGCGGCTATCACTGCATCTCCTTCAGACGTGCTTGCGCCAATTTGCGCTCGTAAGGAACGTTCCGAATGAACGTCTTGTCAGCGTGCCAAGAGGGAAGATGATCCACATCACACCGATGTGCGATAGCTCTCTATACATAGGGTGAAGTGACCTTAACCACATCAGTGGGCTTGCTGACACCGTACTCGGGAGCTGCGAGGTGGCTCCTTGGCACGCGGCGTCGGACCGAGATGCTTTCAACGTTCGCGGGGTCGGCGAACGGATCCCGCTGAATCAGCGCACCGTGCCCCGAGTACACACCTCGAGGTTGGCTCGACGGTGGATTCGGTCCGGCGACTGTGCGGTGGGTTCGGCATCGGCGACCCATTCCGTGCCGTCGGCGGTATCCACGCGCTGAGCCGATGCCGCTGCGTCGCGGCCGGAAATTGCGACTCGTCCGCCAACTCACGCCGACACAACACCCCTACTTTCTGGGGAATGTGCGTCGCTGCCCGTCGCGGAGGCTGATCGTGCCGTCCGCCAGCTCGATCGCGGTGACCGCCAGCAGTACCCCATGGTTGCGGACGGAGTCGACGAATTCCTTTGCGAGCGGCAGCTCTACCGTGGTGCGGCAGTTGCGGCCGATCTCGATGATGTTCGGGTCGAGCCGCATCAACGTTTCGTCGTTGGTCTCGATCGTCGTGGCGGTGTCGATGGTTGCGGTCATGGTGTTCGTTCTCCTAGACTTCGTTTTCAGAACACCGGGCAGATTCCAGCTGCCCGGTGTTCTGGTGTTAGACGACGTTTTTGGCGGTCAGCGGTGTGCGAGTGCGCGCGCTGGTGGGTCTGGCTGATGTAGCGAGGTGTGCACGTCGGCGCACTTGTCGACCTTGATGTGGGTCACGAGCAGGTGTTCGGCTCTGTCGTGGTTTCCGGTCGCGAGCAGCAGTTCCACGAACCGATCGACCTCACTGCACGTGCAGTGAGTCGCGATCGCTTCCCCGAACTCACCGTCGCTGAACAACTCGGCTACCCGGTCGGTCGTCTCGCAGATTTTCACCACGTCATACATGTTTTTCCTTCTCTCGTCGCTTTAGGAATGCAGGAGCGCGCTGGCCTCGTCCAGGGCGCGTGCTGCGTTGGCCAGGTGCCCGGCCCTGACCGCACCGGTTGCGGTCTGCGACCGGGCGATCTGACCGGTTGCCCAGGTGGTGAGTTCGCGGGCCTTGTCGTGGCGCTCGGTGGTGGACAGCACTGCCGGGGTGGTGTGCTCTTCGAGGTTGATGATGGTGACGCTCACTGAGGGTGAACCTTTCGTCGTGGACGGGACTCGAATCTCGTGCCCCGCCAATTTTTTTGCCCTTCTGGCGAAGGAGAATCGGATCGGCATGAGGGGGCCGGAGTGCAACTTCTGAGCCGGGAAAGTTTCTCGTCGAGCGCAGCGAGTCGAGAGAAGTTTCCCGGAGCCGTAGGCCGGAGCGCAGCGGAGTCAGGGGTTGCGCGCAGGTCACCGCCGATCAGAATCGGAAGGCCAGAAGGGAAAACAAATCAATGCTCTTCCCGGGCGGAGCGCAGCGGAGCTCCTTTTGGGGGACACCGCAGGTGGCCGGCCGCCGGGCAGGCGCCATCCCACCGGCGGCAAGGGGGTCTAGAACCGACCAACGGCACCGGACATTTCGGCGGTCCGGTGCCGTGGCGTTCCGTGGGAGGGGTTTCCGTTGTCCCGGTGGTCAGGCGGCGGTGTGCTCGGTTTCGCTTTCGTCGGTCGCTTCGGTTGCGGTGGGGGTCAGTGCCTCGGCGAGGGTATGCACGGTGGCCAGGACCGTGCGGGCGGTGTCGGTGATGGTGTCGGTGTCCCCTTCTGCCCATCCGGCGATGTAGCCGACGCTGTAGTCGCTGGCGTCGAGTCCGAGTAGTCCGGAGAGGACGTAGGCAACGGATTCGGCTTCGACTTCGGAGCGGCCCCGGTGCAGTTCGGCGGGGTCGATGTCGCCGGTGGCGTGCATCATCGCGTGAGCGGCCTCGTGGATCATTGTTCTCGCAGCTTGCGCGGGTGCAAGGTCGGCGTCGACGACGATGCGATGGGCTCCGTCGAGGGTGGTGTATCCGTTGGTCTGACCTGGTATCGCGGCGCGCTCGACGCTCCAGCCCTGGGCGATCATGACGTCGCGGACACGCTCGTAGATGCCGTGTTCGTCGGCGCCGGTCAGGTGGGCGGCGATCGGGTCGGGTTGGGGGTGTCCTTCGATCGGGTCGGTTTGGTCGATGTCAAAGACGGACAGCACCGGGTAGGTGGGGACCTTGCGCCTGGTTTCCTCGCCGGTCGTGGTGTCGGTGTCGGTGACGGTGCGGGAGCTGTAGCCGAAGATGCGGATTGCCCTCTCACCCTTTCGAACCTGGCGTCCACGCTGCTGCCATGCCCGGAATCCGGCGACCTGAGTGGCGTCGGGCCGCTGCGCGAGCATCAACAGAACGTTGTTCAGGCTGTAGGTGTGTAACGACCGGGCGGCGTCGAGGTAGGCGAGCCACTTGTCGGACTCGACCAGTGCCGATACCTGGTCACCGATGCGTGCGTGCAGGTCGGCGGCGAGTTGACGGCGAGCTTCTGCCTTGTCTGCCGTGTTTGCGGTGCGTGCGGCCATTGGTGGCCCTCCCAGCGATCCGAGGCGGGCTCGACGTCCCGCCAATTTTTTTGCCCTTCTGGCGAAGGAGAATCGGATCGGTATGAGGAGGCCGGAGTGCAACTGTCGAGTCGGAAAATCTGGGGGAGCGTAGCGGCGGAAAGAGTTTTCGGAGCCGCAGGCCACCGCGGTGTCGGCGGTTGCGCGCAGGTCACCGCCGATCAGAATCGGAAGGCCAGAAGGGAAAACAAATCAATGCCCTTACCGGGCGGAGGCGCAGCGGAGCATCTTCTTCTTGGGGGACACCGCAGGTGGCCGACCGCTGGGAAGGTGGATCACCAGCCGAGAAGAGAAGTGCGCTCGGTACCGACACTGACTCATCCGTGGGCCAGAAAGACGAAGAGCGTAAGGCTATCCCTAACCTGCCAGTGATCGCAGACTTTTCCACACGCGTCGAGTGAGCACGCCAAGACGGCTCGGGGGTGTGTCGATCTCGACAGGCAGACGTTCGATCGCGACGGCCTGAAATTCCGACAGGGTCTTCTCGATAGCCCTGAGATGGCCGAGTTGCACACGCAAGGCTTCGAATCGGATGGCATCTGAGAGACCCGTATCAATCAGGTCGCCCGCAGGATCCTGCGACAGCGACTCGATCTGATTCGAGATGTCGACGATGTAGGGGCGGAGTCGGATGTCGGCGACCTCGGTCAGCCCGCGCACCAGAAGCTTCCGCATTTCTTGTGTCAGCTCTCCCTGCTTTGCCACAGAGTCTGTGTTGGCCCATTCGATGAAGTCATTCGTGCTGCGCATCTTGGCCATCGCGAGAAAAGAAATGTGCTGCATGTCCATCAACGCTCGTCCCGTCGCGATCAGATTGGCAACAAGGTCCCGTTGACGATCCTTCCGAGCCTCTACGCGCCCATGTTCGAAGGTCGCCCGCGCCCGTGAGATCGTTGCCCAGATTCCGATCAGCGCGATGATGCCCGCGATGACGGGCGCCCAATCCTTCATGACGAGGCCAATAGGGTGACGTACTCGTCGCCGTAGCCCTCGAGCTCGACGCGGACGCGCTCTCGGACGCCATGCTCAAGCAGTTGCTGCCAGACAACCTTGCCGTCCGATCCGACGACAAATAGGACACCGAGGGCCAGCCTTCGAAGCCGGAATCCGTCACCGATGAACTCCACGGCATTGCCATTCTCTGGCGTGATTGTGATGCGCTTGGTCGACATGGCGCGGATCGTAACTGCGAAGTACGACGGCGAGGGCTCACCTGCCTGGACTACCAACAGCAATCTCGACAGATTGTCCTCCGTTGCCAGCCGAGTCTCGGGTTCCAAGAAAGAGCGGGCGATCCAAGAATGACAGGGCAGAGCCGATTGACGACGCCCACAAGACACGCCCGGATGCGTGGACATGGAGACACACCGAACGGGTTTTCATCCACACTGTGGAGAACACATGACATGGAAGTTCTGTGAATCAGTCCACATGTTGTACAACATAGTTTCCACAAGACATCGGCATTTCATGCACTCTTTGTCCCCAGCCGTGTACACAGGTCTGTTTGAAGGACGGCGGGCAATAGGCAATGCTTTCGTGCAACAGGCCGGCTGCACCATCAGCGCTGGTCGGCGGCCGAACGGAGGGCATGACCCGTGCTCCATACTTTCATCGACGAGTCGTACGGTGAAGACGACTACTACGTCGGCGGTGTGATCTTCACCGAACAGCAACTTGCGACCCTCACGTCCGACCTGGAGTTGCTTCGCAAGGACATCGGCCGCACGCACGGAACTCCCGACGACATCGAGTTCCACGCCCACGAGATCATGCAAGGCAAGAAGTCGTGGAGCTGCTTCGATGGCCGGGCACACGAGTCGGTCATGGTGTGCAGGAAGGTGGTACACGCGGTCGTCAACTGCGGAGCCCGAGTACATCTGCAAGGGGTCGACGTGCGGAAGCTGAATGCCCGGTACAAGTATCCGGACAATCCCTATCGGATTTCCCTGCGCCATCTCCTCGAACGGGTGGAGGGTCATTGCAAGCGGCACGACGAGACCTCGACCGTCACAGCTGACATTGTCGATGATTCGGGAACAGCAATCGCCGCTATCGAGGGTTACGTGCGTCAGGCGACGCCGGGCTATCGACCGACGAAGCTTCTGCGGATTCACCAGCCGATTGCGTACGTTGATTCGTGCACGTCTCTTGGAATCCAGGCTGCGGACGTTGTCACGTACGTACTCCGCCGGCATCGCGAAGTGACGAAGGCACACCCGAAGGCGCTAAAAGCATCACGGCAGCTGTTCAATGCGGTGAAGCCCAGCATTGACAGCATCCGGAAGTGGGAACCCTAGAAAGCTCTAAAGCCCCTCATCGGGGGCTTTAGGCGGACAACGAACCGGTAGCCGGTGCGTCGTGATTTTGAGGATAGGCGGAACTAGCGAATGCTGCAAGATGCTTGCTGCGTGCGGGTTCATGCTGTCTCGCTCGCCGAATATCGAGTGTCGGCCGTTGCCGATAACCTATCCGTCGGAACCAACACCGCTTAGGAGCAGCCTCCGTGCAGATCGTCACGCTCGTTATTGCGGTCGTAGGTCTTGTCGTTGCGACAGGCACACTGACCTGGAACATCACCATGTTCCGCCTGCAGGGTGCACGCGCGAAAGTTTCACCGATCATCGGAACTATTGTTCCTCAGGGGCTCATCCATATGCCCGCCAGCGAATCTGCTGTGGCCTCCATCGAACGCACAGCACGAGAGCACGGCGGCGAGCTCGTCGCTGGCGTCCAAGTCACCAACCGTGGGCGGCTCCCCCTTCACGTACAGAGCTGGGCATTCACGTCACTGCCGAACAAAGCCGCGTTCGCGCCCGGGTCAGATCCGGTTCTGTCGCCGGTGCCGTGCGAGATCGCACCAGGTAATCATGCAGTTTTCGTAGGTGAGGTCGGCACGGCCCGAGCGCTCCGAGACGTCGCTGCGGCGCCTCAGCGCATCGCGTGCAGGGTGACCACGGGCGACGACCGCAAGCACGTCACAGCCACCCTTCCGGAAGCTCTGTTTCGCTGATTTGCGCTAACTCGCGGCAACAAGCTGTGCATCGATGGACGGGGTACTCCGAGCACCTATTCGCATCGAGTTCGACGACGAGCCCAATCGCGCCATACCGCAGCCATCGCACGCTGGCCCAACTGGTCGGGATGTCAAGCTCCGACATCTGCAGCACTCTTCCCGGCGTGAGGGAGGTCGCGGGCTGCCACAACTCCAGGTGACCCAGCCTACGATCGTGACATCGATGCGATACCTACTGTGCCATCGGTTCTCCGGTCACCAGGAAGATCACCCGGCGGCCGACCACCACGGTGTGGTCACCGAACCGTTCGTAGAACCGGCCCAGCAAGGTCACGTCGACGGCGACAGTGACACTGTCGGTCCAGGCCGGATCCTGAATCAGATCCAACAGCTCACGGTGCAGGCCGTCGAGCTCGTCATCACGTCGATCCAGTTCCGTCGCCAGCTCGGGATCGTGGGTCCGGAGCACCTGCTCGGCCAGACCCGCCAACCCACCCGCCAACCGGCCCATCCGCCCGAGGAGTTGCTCGGCCTCACCAGAGGTGACGTGATTCGGATACCGGCGGCGCACACTTTCGGCCACATGCTGCGCCAACCCACCCATCCGGCTCAGATCCGCCACCAGGTGCACCCCGGTGATGACGCGAGGGCCGATGCCCTCGGCCATCTCGTCGAGTCGGTGTTTGGTCTCCGGGTCGAAGCGCAGCGCGATGGGATCACCCACCGGGATCCGCCCTGGCCTCGACTCAGTCATTTATCGCTCTTCTCGTCCGCCGATGCGCATAGTTGTGCCCCGGCATCGGTGACGCCGGGGCACAGGGTGTTCCGGGAACATGAATGGGGGGATGCACCAGAACGAATTCGAGTCTACGGATCGCCACCGACAAGGGGAGTCGCGCGGTCGCAACTGGCAGTCGGCAAAGTCCTTCGTGGATCCGTTGCCGAACACGAACTTTCCAGTGAAGTGTGGACATCATGCTCAACCGAGCCGGTCGGCACCACTGGCATCCGACTGGAGGGAGACAAGGTCTACGAGCTGAACTACAAGCGACCTTTAGCAAAGGCGAGGCGAGGCGACTACAAGGCTAGCCAAAGACCGGGCTGACGATAATCGATTCGCCTCCGACACCCGCCTCGAACAGCACATTCGCGAGCTCACGGGCGTCGAGAACCAATGTCGAAAACTGTGTCGATAAACCCTGCGTCTGAGTATTGTCGACACATGCTGATTGGTTACGCCCGCTCCAGTGCAGACCAGAACCCCGACCATCAGATCGATGCTTTGGTCCGCGCCGGGGTGGCCGCCGAGAACATCCACGTCGACCATGCGAGTGGGGCGAAGGCGTCACGTCCCGAGCTGGATCTGGCGTTGGCGCGGCTACGCGAGGGCGACGTGCTGGTGATCACCCGGCTCGACCGGCTCGGACGGTCGGTGCTGCACCTGGTCAGCCTCGGTGCCGAGCTCCGTGAGCGCGGCATCGGCATGAAGGTGCTCGAGCAGGGCATCGACACTGCCACCGCCGAGGGCCGCGCCATGTGCGGCATGTTTTCGGTGTTGGCCGAGCTTCAGCGCGAGTTGCTCGTGGCCAACACTCGAGAGGGGTTGGCCGCCGCGCGGACCCGCGGCCGTAAGGGCGGCCGTCCGCCGAAACTGAGCCAGGATCAGATCGAACTTGCTCAACGCCTCTACGACGCGGGCGAGCACACCGTCACCCAGATCGCGGGCATGCTGAAAGTGCCGCGCACCACGGTGTATGGGCATCTGAACAAACGCCGGACACCGGTCGCGGCGGAGAGCGCCGTGGTCTCGGCTCCTCCTGTCCGCCCGTCTCGGACGTGCCCCACCTGCGGATATGAGCCGACCACTCGCGCCGAGGCGGCACACCAACGTGCCGACCTCGCTGTGACCTGGCTCCACGCCGACCCCCACCACCGGGCGAGAGTTATCAGCCTGCACCACTGTCGGCATTGCGAACCCGGGCAACCGGCATTCGACATCGCCTGCAGCGTCTGCGGTGACGGGCCCATCCTCGCCGGTGCGCTCGCCGAGGAAGCGAAGAACGGTAACCTGACCGAGCCGGTGCGACGATGGCTCACGGCAGCGGAATGGGCAGTCACCCCGGATCTCTTATGTCCGGGCCACGCATATGCCGCTGACTGATCCCTGGGCGACCAGGCTGGCCTACCTGGTGCCGCCAAGCCGAACTGGCCGCCACTGGGACCATACCGTTGAGATGTCGCGATAGCTGTGCCGCCGCGGGGCTGCGGTAAGGCAGCTATGGCGGCTTCCGCGACGAGTAACAGGTCACCGACATGCTGCGCAACATGCTCGACGAACGCTCAGATCGTGGACGGCCGAGGAACTGAGAAGCCCGCTCCCCCAACACTTTTCATTAGCCGATAACCGTCGTTATGTCAACTAGTAAGTTGGTTATTCGCATAGCTTGCGAATACGTCCACCCGCGGTAACTGTCCGTTGACAGGAGAATTGGCATTTTTGACAAGGTGTGCGACACACTACGGTTTGGCGCTTGATTGTCAGGCATTGGGGCGCAGGTTCGTCTCGTGAAACTGGGTGGCGGCTTCGTCGTCTGTGCACGTCAACGCCACTCGGTGCTCGTAGCGGACCCGCCGAATCGCTACGGAAATGCCAACTACGCTGTCCGTCAACGTCTCGATTCTCGTCAACATAGTTGGCATTCCCGCAGGTCGCATATGCCAACTATGTTGACAGCGGACAAGTGGGTCGCATCATGAATACCGCCACCACCAACTGCAACTCGCTGCCCGCGATCGAGCTGCCCGACTTCCCGGCCGTACCGCCCGCGCCCGGCATGCCCGGGCCGGTCAACCCGGGCACCCCCGGCTCCGCTGAAGGCCCACACCGTGCAGCCGGTGGCCGGCACGCTGTCCTCCGGCTACGGCCCCCGCTGGGGCGCGCAGCACGACGGCCTCGACATCGCGGCCCCGATCGGCACCCCGATCCAGTCCGCGGCCGACGGTGAGGTCATCTCCGCGGGCCCGGCCTCCGGGTTCGGGTGTGGGTGCGGGTGCGGGTGCGGGTGCGCCAAGACGACGGCGCCGTCACCGTCTATGGAAGCTCCACGGCCGGGCACTCTCTGAGACACTCGTCGTGTTTCTGCTGCGAGTTCCGGATTGGGAGCGCGAGGAGATGGGACGGGGCGATGCATGGAATCACCTACCGCGGCGATGACGGGGCCCTCCTGTTCGGGGCCATGTGTGGGAGTGGTCCGGTCGTCGTACTGCTGCACGGCGGTGGCCCGGATCATCACAGCTTGGTCCCGATGGCGAATCGTCTCGCGGACCGGTTCACCGTGGTAGTTCCGGATGTGCGGGGGTACGGCCGCTCGGTGTGCCGGGATCCGGCTCTGCACACGTGGAGTCGCTATGCCGACGACGTGATCGCCCTCCTCGACCATCTCGGCGTACCGGAGGCGGTGGTCGGCGGGACCGGGCTTGGCGGCACCATCGCCTTGCGCGTCGCTCTGGCCGTCCCCGCACGAGTACGGGCGGTTGTGGTGATCAGTGCCGAGGATATCGAGGACGACGAGGCCAAGTTGGCCGAGACCGCGTTGATGGACCGCTTTGCCGAGCGGGTGCGCACGGAGGGTATCGAAGCGGCGTGGGAGTTGTTTCTTCCCCATTTGCAACCGTTGATCGGGAACCTGGTGCGCTCTGCGATACCGCGCGCCGACCCGGCCAGCGTCGCCGCCGCTGCCGCCATTGGGCGTGACCGCTCGTTTCGCACGCTCGATGAACTCGGTGTGATCGAGGTTCCGGTGCTCATCGTCCCCGGCGCCGATGAGCGCCATCCGGCCGCACTCGCCGAACGCATGAGCGCGAGCATCCCGCATGCGACGCTCGCGCGGGATGTGTCGTTCGATGCGCTGCGGACGGCGGACGATCTCGCCGATGCCGTCGCCCCGCAGATCCGCCGATTCCTCGGCAACTGAGGCCCTTCCCAACCCATCGAAAACCCATCCGGTATAACGGCGGGACCTGCATCATCCATAAGATGTCGCTCCGACGAACGGACCATCCCGGTGAGACCGCCGCTGAACGGGTTCCAACCCCGAGCTCTCGAAGTCGCGCGCACTGCGGCCGGGCTGTCGCGCGGCGCGCTGTCGCGCGCACTCGGTGTCGATCCGTCCACCATCCACAAATGGGAAACCTCGCGATCGCACCCCGAGCCCGAGCACCTCACCCGGATCACCGAGACACTCGGGATCCCCCTCGACCGCCTCCTCGTTGTTCCGCGGAATCGTCAGGTTCTGGCCGACCTGCGGATTCTTGCTGGATTGACGCAAAGGCAAGTCGCGAACCGAGCCGGAATCAGCACCACCACCATCGGCAAGATCGAGCGGGGCGAAGCGTCCCTGTCCGATCGCCATGCCGCTGCCCTCGCAGACGTCCTGTGCGTGGACGAACGAACGATCCGGGCCGCGTATCTCCGGAATCGGCCGCTCCCCCAGTCGCCATAACCCCCGGGGCTCCATCACCCCGTGGGGTCGGTGGCGTGTCGGCACCCTCCGGCCCCCTACGCCGACGCCGCCACCACTTTCCGGGTGTCTGGAGCAGAACCCGAAACGATGATGCCCGGGAAGGAGGGGTTCTGCGTGCCCATGCACTCAGCAGTCAGCGTTGTCGGCGTGCGGAATGAGGGCCGGTACGCGTGTGGTGGGAGCCGCGCCTGGCCGACTCCCACCACCGTGTTCGTTGTGTCAGTGCTGCTCGAGGACCGGTTCCGGTGCCGTGTCCGGCTGGGGCGTGCGCATCGACACGGCGGTGACCCCAGCACCGGCCAGGGCGATGACGGCGGCGCCGAGGAACGCGGCTGAGAATCCGTTCGTCAACTCCGGGAGGTTACCGATCTGGTTGGCGCCGAACGAGGCGGCGACCGCGGTCATGGTTGCCAGGCCGAGTGCTGAGCCGACCTGGTAGGTGACGTTGACGATGCCCGACGCCAATCCGCCCTCTTCGGGCCGTGCGGCGGAGATCGCCGTGCCGAGGGAGGGAATGAAGGCGAGCGACATACCCGCTGCGGCAACGAGGGAAGCCGGAAGCACGTCGACCCAGAAATTACCGGTCGGCCGGACCAGTGCCATCCACCCCAGCCCGATCGCAAGAACGATCAAACCGGTCACGATCATCGGTTTCGCCCCGAACCGCTGCATAGCCCGCGGCGCGATGACGATCATGCCGAGCATGATCAGTGTCGTCATCGGAAGGAGTGCTGCGCCGGCGGGGAAGGCGCTGTACCCCAACACCTGCTGCAGGTACAGGTTCAGGAAGAACCACATCGGGATCCACGCCGCACCGAGCAGCAGCTGGGCGATGTTCGCGGCGGCGAGGTTGGGGGCGGCGAAGATTCCCAAGCGCATGAGGGGGTCACGGCGCCGGGACTGGATCAGGACGAACGCGGCCAGCAGCACCGCGGACGCGGTGAGGTATCCCCATGTTTGACCGGAGCCCCAGCCGACCTCGGGAGCCCGGACGATGGAGTAGACGGCGAGCGCCAGTCCGGCGGTGACGGTCAGTGCGCCGAGAATGTCGATCGATCCGGATCGGGCGGGGGCGTTGGGCATCAGCAGCGGTGTCGCGGCGAGGGCGATCAGGGCGATGGGAATGTTGATGTAGAAAACCCACGGCCAGCTGAGATATTCGGTGATCATTCCGCCGAGGAACACACCGGCGGTACCGCCGGCGGGTGCGGCGGCACCGTAGACGGCGAGGGCCTTGGTCAATTCCTGTTGGTTGGAACCGAACAGCATCATCAGCAGCGTCAGTGCCGAGGGTGCGATCAGTGCGGCCCCGGCGCCCTGGATGGCGCGTCCGGCCAGTTCGGTGCCGACGTTCCCGGCGGCGCCGGCGGTGATCGATCCGGCGAGCAGAACCACCCAGCCGGTGGCGAAGATGCGTTTGGCGCCCCACAGGTCGGACAGGCGTCCGCCGAGCAGAAGCAGTCCACCGAAGGCGATGACGTAGGCGTTGAACACCCAGGTCAGGTTCTCCTGGGAGAAACCGAGGTCGGTCTGCATTTCCGGTAGCGCGATGCCGATGATGGAAGTGTCCATGATGACCATGAATTGGGCTGCGGCGATCAACGCCAGCGCCCACCACTTGCGTGTGGATGAAGCCTGCGTAGACATGACAATCATTCCTTACGGGTACGGGGTATGTGTGAGATGGACGATGACGAGCGCGGGGGTCGACCTACCCGCAACATCGAAGCCCCAGCCCCCGGTCGATCGCGAATAGCTCTGAATAGCTGGATCTTTCGGTTTGGTTGCCACCTTCTGTGCACATCGCTGCCCTCCTGGATTCCGCTCCGCAACCTCCGCGATATTGGTACCTTAGGGGGGTATAGTACACAGCGCAAGAGGCGGTCGTCTCGAAGTCGCCGAGAGAGTTCCGTTCCGGGAAGGCTGGGCCGTGACAAACACCCCAGCGAACGACCGGAGGGGTGTCTCGCGCCGCGATCGAATCCTTCACTCCCCACGCGAGATGCGGCACCAGCGCTGCCCCCTGCTCACGCGGAGACCCACTTCCGGTTTCCTGCTGCGCCAACCACCGGGATTCCGCGAACAGGCCCCTGGGGTATGGCCCGATGAACACAGGTCCCGACCCGCCGCTGTTGCATACGGTAGGGGGGTATGGTAAATCTGTAGATGGGTCGCGGCACCCCGATCGCACCTGGCGAACGAATCGAAGAAAGAAGGACATCGATGAGCACGAACACCGTCACCGTCACCGGAATGACCTGCGGGCACTGCGTTTCCTCGGTCCGCGAAGAGATCGGCAACATCCCCGGCGTGACCGCCGTAGACGTCG